>NZ_JACHIV010000001.1:600000-805000 GCF_014203325.1 Saccharopolyspora gloriosae
GCCGGCGAGCAGCAGGGTGTCGTCGCGGAGCCCGTTGAGCCGCCGGGACAGGCCGCGGGACACCCGCAGCGCGACGAGGATCGCGAGCAGCACGATCAGCAGCGCGACGACGCTGCCGATCGCGACCTGGATCAGGTTGCGGTCGCCCGCTTCCAGCCCGGCGGCGGCGGTGCGCTGCGCCTGCGTGGAGGCCAGCGTGGTGAGGTCGTCGGTGACGAGGTCGCTGGTGGTGAGCCAATCGGTCGCGTCGATGGCCGGTGCGTCGTCGTCCGGGCTCCACGGCCCGAGCTCGACGATCTGGTCCTCCAGCTCGGTGAGGTGCCGGAAGTGCGGCGTTGAGATGATCTTGGTGTACCGCGCCCGCACGTCGGGCGGGGCGGACGCGGCGCTGGACTCCAGCTCCAGGTGGTAGGCGCCGGTCAGGTGCGCGAACGCCCGGTGGTCGGCGGGCGTGAAGGTGCCGGTGCGCAGCCCGTCGGAAGCGAGCGACGCGGCTCGCGCCATCCGGTCCGCGGCGGTGAAGAACGCGTCGGCGCGCAGTCCGCCCTGGGTGACCGCGGAGTCCGGGAACAGCCGGGCCTGCGATTCGAACAGCGCGGAGCCCGCGTCGACGAAACCGTTGTAGTAGCCGTGGATCTGGGCCCGATCGGCCTGCATGCCGTCCACGCGGGCCCGCATCACGGGCAGTTCCGCGATGACCCGGTTGAGCGCGCGCATCCGGGCGGCGACCTCGTCCGGCGCCTGCTGCAGCGTCGGGTCCGCGGCGTCGCGCATCGCGGTCAGCGCCCGGTCGGTCGCCTCGCGCTGCTTGCCGAGCCGTTCGCCGGCGGAATCGGGGGCCGCGGCCTGCAGCAGGCTCAGCGTGCGTTCCTTCTGCGCGGAGGCCAGCACCCGCATCGCGGGCAGCGACACGTCGCGCACGCCGGAGGCGATGCCCCGCAGGTGGAACCCGTTGTAGAGGGTGATCCCGCTGATGATCGACCAGAGCACCAGCAGCGCGATGCCGGGTATCAGGACCACGCCGTAGAGGCGATCGCGGATGCTGCGGCGGCCTTTGCGCCAGTCATCGAGCTTCTGCACTACGTCCCACCCGTGTGTGCCGGTGCGCGCGACGGAGCGCGTCGCGGCGGTCTCGGCGGCATGCGAAGCACCACGCCGTCGGGCGAGGTGTCGTGCTGAGGGAGACGGGTTTGCGGGGTGTGGCGATCGGACGCTCGCGTCCCGGTCCCCCCGATTCGCTTTTCCCGCATGAAACCGCAGGGATTTTAGCACGCCAAGATCAACTGGTGGAACGGCGGATCAGCATTGCGCCGTACGCCCCAACGGAAACTGGGACGCACGGCGCAATGGAGCGTGGAGTTCGAGGGCGACAGCCCTCGCACCTTCATTCTCTTGTCAACGCCCGACCGGCGAAGCCTGTCCGCCCACCCCGAAAGCACCTTGCGGCGTAGCCGTGCCTTGGGCGGCGAAGCCAGCCTGCCTCGCGGCCGAAGGCCGTGCCTCGCGGCGAAGCCGTGCCTCGGACGAGCGAAGCGAAGTCTGCCTGGAGGCGAAGCCGTGCCTGTATGTGCGAAGCACATAGCCCACGTCGAAAAGCCCTCACCGGCGGGTTCTCAGTGAGCCTCTCGCGAGGACGGCTTTTTCCCTCGTGGCGGAGCCACTTGGGAAAAAGATCCCGCAGCGAGAGGCTCACTGAGGTTCCGCTACCCGGACACCAAAGCAGAACGAGCCCGACAATCAGCCAGCAAACCCGGCAACGATCGAGGAGAACTCCCACGGCTGCTGCTCGGCGCCGCTGCAGCTGCTGACGTCGCCGCTGCCGTCGCAGGGCCGGTCGCGGTTGACCGACCAGAAGGTGAACCGGCCGAGGCCCTTCTCCTTGGCGTAGTCGGCCATCTTCTGGAACGCGGCCACGTCGACGTGCTCGGCGGGCTGGTCGGTGTTGCCGTTCATCGACGAGATGCCGACGTGCGCGTAGGCCGCCGCGTCGTCGTAGCCGAAGGCCGTCTTGACCTGTTCCTTCAGCGCGTCGGTCGTGGTGATCGTGTCCTGCGCCATGTCGGTGCCGTTGAAGTCGAACGGCATCTGCGTCCACACGTCGATGTCGGCGCCGATCTCGGCGGCCTTGGCGATCATGGCCTTGCCGTTCTCGTTCGGCCCGGTGGTGGTGGTGCCGAACGTGACGACGGTCTTGAGGCCGGGGTTGGCCTCCTTCGTGATCTTCAGCGCTTCGATCACGCGGTCCCGGGAGGCGGGGGTCTCGACCTCGGTGGATTCGATGTCGATGTCGATGGCCTTGAGGCCGTAGGCGTCGATCACCTTCTGGTAGGCGCCCGCGAGGGACTGCGCGTCGGTGCAGACCTCGCCGAGCTTGTTGCCGCTCCAGCCGCCGATCGAGGGGATCACGTCGCCGCCGCCGGCGCGGATCTCGTCGATGGTTGCCTTGTCCTGGCCGTCGAGCGGACGGGTGCCGTCCCAGGCGGGGTTGCAGCTGCCGTCGGCGTTGATGAACGCGAGCGTGAAGTCCTTGATGCCGGTCGCGCCCTGCACCTCGGACGGCGCCGGCGGGTTGCCCCAGCCGTTGTAGAGGTAGGGCGAGGCCGCGACGGGGCTCTCGGCCTGGGGCGCGACGTCCTGCTTGGCGC
Source organism: Saccharopolyspora gloriosae (assembly GCF_014203325.1). NCBI lineage: Bacteria > Bacillati > Actinomycetota > Actinomycetes > Pseudonocardiales > Pseudonocardiaceae > Saccharopolyspora > Saccharopolyspora gloriosae. The sequence goes on from NZ_JACHIV010000001.1 coordinate 602,646, forward strand.
TCAGCGCGGGAACGGCGGTCAGGGTGGCCGCACACGCGACGGCGACACCGGTACCGGCCAGGGTGAGCATGTTCTTGCGGAGCTTGCCCACTGGTCCTCCTTCGGGGATCTTGTTCGCCACGGCGGGGATTCGTGGCTCAGCGGGACTTTCCCAGAACCTGAAATTGGTTCGTACCACCAAAAGGAACATCGGCGTGCTCCCTCTGGGGTCTTGGCGTGTTTTCTCTGTCGCTTTCTGTATCAGCCCTGGCCAGCGAATTGTGGAGTCCACAGAGGAGTTTTTGCGCCGCGTTCACAGCAGAATGTGAACGGCGTGGGAAATTACCGTTATTCCGGCTCGCTCGGCCCGGCCTGCGCGATCGGTGTCGGTGCGGCGTGATTCCATCGTGGCCGTGCCCGCCCCGAACAGGACCTCTCCCCGCGAGCCGGCTCGCCGCGAGTCGGCCCCGCGCCGCGCGGCGCCGGTGCTCGTCCGCCGGCCCGGCGGCGAACGACGGCTGGACTGGGACGAGCCCGCCCGGCGGGTGCTCGACGCCGGCGGCGGCGGTTTCCTGCGCGTCCTCGGCGGACCCGGCAGCGGGAAGACGACCTTGGTGGCCGAGGTCGCCGCCGACCGGATACTGCGCCACGGCGTCCCGCCGGAGAACGTGCTGGTGCTGACCTCCGGCCGGGCCGCGGCGACCCGGATGCGGGCGCAGATCACCCGGCGGCTCACCTCCGGCGACGGGCTGCGCACCGCGCAGGAACCGTTGGTGCGCACCGTGCACTCCTACGCGTTCGCGGTGCTGCGGCTGCAGGCGGTGCTGACGGAGGCGCCGCCACCTCGGATGCTCACCGGGCCGGACCAGGACGCACTGGTCCGCGAACTGCTCGAAGGCGACCTGGACAACGGCGCGCCGGACTGGCCGGACTCGCTGCGCGCCGCGCTGCCGGTGGAGGCGTTCGCGGGTGAGCTGCGCGATCTGCTGCTGCGCGTGGCCGAACGCGGCGCCGGACCGCGCACGCTGATCGAGCTGGGGCAGCAGCACGGCCGCCCGGAATGGGTGGCCGCGGGCGGATTCGGAGAGCAGTACGAGCAGGTCACCCTGCTGCGCGGCGGCGGGCACGGCGGCGCGGAGCTGGACGCGGCGGAACTGGTCGCCCAAGCCCTGCTGGCCTTCGACACCGACCCGGAGCTGCTGGCCGCGGAACGCGACCGGGTGCGCTACCTGCTGGTCGACGACGCGCAGCACCTGGACCCGCAGCAGTTCGAGCTGATCCGCAGGCTCGGCGAGTCGGCGCACGAGTTCCTGCTGGCCGGGGACCCGGACCAGGCGGTGTTCTCCTTCCGCGGTGCCGATCCGAGCGCCCTGACCGGCGCCGAACCGGACCGCACGGAGGTGCTCACCACCGGCCGTCGCATGTCGCCCGCGGTGCACACCGCCGTCGGCAGGCTGATCCAGGGCCTGCCGGGCGCCGGGCCGCAGCGCGCGCTGCGGCCGCCGGACGGCGAGGGCGGATCGGTGCAGGTGCGGTTGCTCGGCACCCAGGCGCAGGAGGCGGCGTGGGTGGCCGACCAGCTGCGCCGCGCGCACCTGCTGGACGAGGTGCCGTGGTCGGACATGGCGGTGATCGTGCGCTCCACCGGCCAGTCGCTGCCGGTGCTGCGCCGCGCGCTGCTCGCGGCGGGCGTGCCGCTGGTGCTGCCGGTGGACGACGTGCCGCTGGCGCACCGCACCGCGATCCGCCCGCTGCTGACGCTGCTGCACTGCGCGGCGAGCCCCCCGGCGCTGGATCCGGACGCGGCGGAGGCGTTGCTGTCCTCCTCGCTCGGCGGCGCCGATCCGTTGGCGCTGCGGCGGTTGCGCCGCGGGCTGCTGCGATTGCAGAAGGCCACCGGGGAGCAGAAGTCCAGCGGCGAGCTGCTGGTGGAGGTGCTGCGCGACGGCGACCGGCTCGCGGGCCTGGAGGACGCCGCCGCCCGACCGGCCCGCAGGCTCGCGGCGCTGCTGTCCACCGCCACCGAGGTGATCGGCAAGGGCGTCGAAGAGGCGTTGTGGCGGGTGTGGAAGGCCAGCGGCCTGGAGCAGCGCTGGGTGTCGGCGTCCGAACGCGGCGGCATCGCCGGGGCGCAGGCCGATCGGGACCTGGACGCGGTGGTCGCGCTGTTCGACGCCGCCGCGCAGTACGCGGACCGCAAGCCCGGTTCGGACGTCGTCGGTTTCGTCGACGAGCTGCGCAAGCAGCGCATCACCGGCAGCAGCCTGGCCCCGACCGCTCCGGCCGGGGACGCGGTGTCGGTGCTGACGGCGCACGCCTCGGCGGGCCGGGAGTGGGAGGTCGTGGCGATCCCCGGCGTGCAGGAGGGCACGTGGCCCGACCTGCGGCTGCGCGGTTCGCTGCTGCACACCGGGCGCTTGGTGGACGTGCTCTCCGGCGTGGACGAGCAGGAGCGGGTGTCGGCCACCGCGCCGCTGCTGGCGGAGGAGCGACGCCTGCTGCTGGTCGCCGCCGGTCGCGCGCGGCGGTCGCTGCTGGTGAGCGCGGTGCGCGGGGAGGACGAGCAGCCGTCCCGGTTCCTCGACGAGCTGGAGGGGATCAGCACCGACGTGGAGCAGCAGCGGCCGTTGCTGCGCCCGGAACGCGGCCTGGTGCTGGGTGAACTCGTCGCGGAGCTGCGCCGGGTGGTCTGCGACGGCGAGGCCAAACCGGGTCGCCGGGAGCGGGCCGCCGAGCAGCTCGCGCGGCTCGCGGTCGCCGGAGTTCCCGGCGCGGACCCGGACGGCTGGTACGGCCTGCCGGAGAGCTCCACGGCGGCTCCGCTGGTGGAGCAGGACGAAGCCGTCAAGGTCTCACCCTCCACTGTGGACGTGTTGAGCAAGTGCCCGCTGCGGTGGATGGTGCAGCGCCACGGCGGCGAGGACGCCGCCGAACTCGCCTCCGTCACCGGAACCCTCGTGCACGCCCTCGTCGAGAAGGCCGCCGAAGGCGCCGACCGCGAGCAGTTGCGGGAAGCGCTGGACCAGGCGTGGAAGTCCGTCGACGCCGGAGCGCCGTGGTTCTCCCGCCACGAGCGGCGCCGGGTGGAAGGCATGCTCGACGCGTTCGTCGGCTGGCTGGAGAGCTCCCGCGCCGAGCTGACGCAGCTCGGCGTGGAGCGGGACCTGGACCTGGAGGTGCCGAGCCGCGAAGGCGGTCCGAAGCTGCGGTTGCGCGGCCGGGTGGACCGGCTGGAAGCCGACGGCGACGGCAGGCCCGTCGTCGTGGACGTCAAGACGAGCAAGTCCGCGGTGAGCGCCGACGACGCGCAGGAGCACCCGCAGCTGGCGGTCTACCAGCTCGCCGCCGCGCTCGGCGCGTTCCAGGGCGGCGAAGCCGCGCCGGACGCGCTCACCGAGCCCGGCGGGGCGCGGCTGCTGTACGTGGCGAAGTCCTCCCGGCAGGGGCCGTGGACCGAGCGGGCGCAGGACGGCCTCGACGAGGACCGGCTGCGGGTGTGGCTGGACGTGGTGCACGACGCGGCGGCCTCCAGCGTCGGCCCGGCCTACGTCGCCGCCGAGAACTCCGACTGCCCCCGCTGCCCGGCCCGCCCGTCCTGCCCCATCCACCCGGAAGGCCGCCAAGTCGGCCAGTGACGGGCGGTATGGCCTGCGTCACGATCGGCTCGCTAACCTGTGATCCAGGGCGACGGCTCGATCAGCCGTGCGCGGGTCGATCGCGAAGAGGTGGTCGCTATGACCGACGAGCTCGCAGGCAAGACCATCGGCGAACGCATCCAGATCATCCGGGAGCGGCGCGGCAAATCCCGCCCTGTCGTGGCGGGTCTGGTCGGCAGGTCGGCGGAATGGCTCAAAGCCGTGGAGAAGGGCCGACTGCACACGCCGCGCTGGGAGAAGCTCGTCGAGCTCGCGGGAGCGTTGGGCGTGCGCGACGTCTCCGAGCTCACCGGAAGTGCCACGACGACCGGTTCGACGGAACGCTGCTCGCACGATGCCGTTCCCGCGCTGCGCGAGGCGATCGAAGAAACGGCGTTGACCGTGTCGGCGGAGTCGGCTCCGGCCCCGGCCGCGTTGCTCGACCGGACCGCCGACGCCTGGGCTTTGTGGCATTCGTCCGCGACACCGCGGAAAGCGGTCGGCGCGGTGCTGCCGCAGATCATCCGCGATGGTCGCCGAGCGGTCCGGGTGCTCGACGGTGCCGAGCGGCGGGAAGCGCACATCGCTTTGTCCGCCGCGTACGCGCTCGCGGAGCAGGTGCTCGCTTGGGTGTCCGACTCGGCGTTGTTGTGGCTGGCGGCCGACAGGTGCATGACTTCGGCGGAACTGGCGGACGATCCCGTCGCGCTGGCCGGATCCGCGTGGGTGCTGGGCAACGTGTGGCGCGCGACCGGGCGCGAGGACGACGCCGTGCGACTCGTGGACGACGCGGCCGCGCTGCTGGAACCTCGACTGGACGAGGCCGATGATTCGGTTCGCGCGTTGTGGGGAGCGTGCCGGTTGCACGGCTCGATCACCGCCGCGCGGATGGGACGCGAAGGTGACGCGCTGCGCAGGCTGGACCAGGCCCAGGCGATGGCGAAGAGGCTGCCCGCCGACTACGCGCACCCGTGGACCTTGTTCGGCCGTGCCAACAGCGCGGTGACCTCGGTATCCGTCCAGGTCGACTTGCACCGGTCGGCCGGCGCGATCGACGCCGCCGAACAGGTCGACCCGGAATCGGTGCCGTCGGTGGACCGCCGAGCTCGGTTGTGGCTGGAAACGGCTCGCGCTTACCACCAGCGCAAGGATCGCGCCGCGACGTTGCACGTCTTGCAGCGCGCGGTGCGCGCAGGCGAGGAATCGATGCGGTGCCACCCGGTGGCCAGGGAGATCGCCGGTGACCTGGTCACCTCAGGCGGCGGGATGATCCGCGCCGAAGCGCGCCACCTGGCGCAACGACTGGGAGTGATCGTCTAGCACTCTCGGTGAGGCATGTTCTGTGCCCCACCGCGCGGGGGTTGCGAACGTTCCCCGAACCCTTCGGCTTCGGGCCGAACATGACGGCATGAGCGAATCCGCAGTTCCGTCCCCGCGTCCGATCCGCGTCCCGGTGCGGTACCGCACCGGGGAAGCAGGGGAGACGAGCCGCGTCGTGCACATGGCCGTGTGGACGTCCTCGGCGGTCTACCTCGCGATGTGCGGCGCGGAGCTCGACGGGCATCGGGCTGAGGTCGTCGTGAGCGGAATGCCTTGCATGCCTTGCGTTCGCGAGCTCGCGCTGCGCGAGGACCGTCCGGACCGAAGCGGTCGGGCGGTGGTGGCCCCCGCGGATTTCCGCCTGCCCGGGTAGGCGGTGCGACCCGGTTCGTCGTCGTGACCCCCCGACCTGGCGGCGAGCCGCGCCCGGCCGGTGACCGCACCCCTCCGCGGTCCCGGCCGGGCATCCACCCGGCGAACGCGGAGTGATGTTCGCGGTCGGCTCAGGGCGGGTTCTCGAAAGATGACGCAGCGTGCGGCTACTTTGGTGGGGGTTCGGAATCGAAAGGGGAGTCATGGCGCAGCACTCGAACGGCCTGCACCACCACGGATACGTCGAACGCTCCACGCTCTCGCACGCGTTGAGCGCGGCGGAGCGGCGGATGCTCGATCCCGACGAGGTCATGCACTCACCGGAAGAGGTCGCGGCCTGGCTCGCGGGCACCTTGCGCGCGGCGATGGGGTTGACCGAGGACGAGGTCGGGTTCACCGACGAGACCGAGATCTGGCTGACCGAGTCGCGTCGCGGCGAGACGATCGTGACCGGGCTCAACGACGGCCCGACGATCACCGCCGAGGCCGTCTACGACAGCAACTGCGAGTGCGAGCGCCAGCTCAAGCCCGTCCCCCCGTCGAAGAAGCGCCGCTGAGCGAAGTGGGCCGGGCGCCGGTCGGGCCGGTCGTGGCGGCGTGCTACAACCGGCGCTGACCTGCCGGAACAGCCTGGAGTGGAGCGACGCTTGCCCGAACGGATCAGTCCGCACCGCATCGCGCAGGGGCTGGGGCTGCACCCGCCGACTCCGGAGCAGGCCGCGGTGATCGCGGCGCCCGCCGAACCGGCGCTGGTCGTGGCGGGCGCGGGCGCGGGCAAGACCGAGACGATGGCGGCCCGCGTGGTGTGGCTCGTCGCGAACCGGCTCGTCACCCCCGAGCACGTGCTCGGGTTGACGTTCACCCGCAAGGCCGCCCGGCAGCTCGCGGACCGGGTACGGGCCCGGCTGCGCAGGCTCGCCGGGTCCGGGCTGCTGGACGAGGTGGACCCGAGCGGGCTCCTGCGCAACCAGGTGCTGGCCGAAGAGCCGACAGTGCTGACCTACCACGCCTACGCGGGCCGGCTGGTCGGCGAGCACGGGCTGCGAATCCCGGTGGAGCCGGGCGCGCGGCTGCTCACCCAGACCGCGTCCTGGCAGCTCGCGCACCGCGTCGTGTCGACGTGGACGGAGGACCTGGACACCGAGAAGGTTCCCTCCACCGTCACCGGGTACCTGCTGTCGCTCGCCGGTGAGCTGGCCGAGCACCTGGTGCGGCCGGATCAGCTGCGGGAGCACGCCGAACGGCTGTGCCGGACCATCGAGGACGCGCCGCGGGCGAAGCGGCAGCGCGCCGAACTCCCCCAGGACCTCACGAAGATCATCGCCGCGCAGCGGTTGCGGGCCGCCCTGCTGCCGCTGCTGGAGACCTACGCGCAGCAGAAGCGGCGCGAGGCGGCGATGGACTTCGCCGACCAGATGTCGCTGGCGGCGCTGCTGGCCACCGACCACCCGGAAGTCGTCGCGGGCGAACGGGAACGCTACGGCGCGGTGCTGCTCGACGAGTACCAGGACACCGGCCACGCGCAGCGGGTGCTGCTGCGGGCGCTGTTCGGCGGGGTGACCGCGGGAGCCGACCCGCTGCCCGTCACGGCCGTCGGCGACCCGGCGCAGGCCATCTACGGCTGGCGCGGGGCGAGCGCGGCGAACCTGCCGCGGTTCACCACCGACTTCCCCCGCGCCGAGGACGGCGAACCGGCACCCGCGCGGCGCTACGGCCTGCTGACGAGCTTCCGCAACCCGCCCGAGGTGCTCAGCCTCGCCAACGCCGCCTCCGAACCGCTGCGCGCCGCCGGGCTGGAGGTCGACGAACTGCGCGCCCGCGACGGCGCGGGAGCCGGGGACATCCGCGCCGCGCTCGTCGAGGACGTGCGGGTGGAGCGCGACTGGGTCGCCGACCGGATCGCCGAGCAGTGGCACGCGGTGCTCGACGAGAAGGGCTCCCCGCCGACGTCGGCGGTGCTGGTGCGGCGCCGCTCCGACATGGCGGGCTTGGCGGGCGCGCTGCGCGAACGCGGGCTGCCGGTGGAGGTCGTCGGCCTCGGCGGACTGCTCGACGAACCCGAGGTGCGCGACCTGGTGAGCGCGTTGCGGGTGCTGGTGGAACCGCTGGCCGGTTCCGCCGCCATGCGGTTGCTGACCGGTGCCCGCTGGCGCCTCGGTGCCGCCGACATCGCCGCGCTGTGGGACCGGGCTCGGCGGCTCGGGCCCGCCGCGGAGGAGACCGGTCCGGACTCGGTCGACGACGTGCTGCCGGGGGAGCACGCGGAACAGGCCGGGCTGGTCGACGCGCTCGACGACCCCGGCCCGCCGGAGGCCTACTCGGCGGCGGGCTACGAGCGGATCCGGTCGCTCGGCAAGGAATTGGTGCAGCTGCGCCGCAGGCTGGACCAGCCGCTGCCGGAGCTGGTGGCCGACGTCGAGCGGACCTTGCTGCTCGACATCGAAAGCCTCGCCCGCCCGGCCGGGGCGGGACGCATCCACCTGGACGCGTTCGCGGACGTGGTCACCGACTTCGCCACCGCCAGCCCCTCCGCGCCGCTGTCGGCGCTGCTGGACTACATCACCGCCGCCGAACGAGCCGAGGACGGGCTGGAACCGGGCGAGGTCGAAGTGGCCGAGGACCGGGTGCAGGTGCTCACCGTGCACGCCGCGAAGGGCCTCGAATGGGAGGTCGTCGCGGTCCCGCACCTGGTGGACCAGGTCTTCCCCGGCCGCAGGCACTCCGGGTCGTGGCTGACCTCGGTGACCGAGCTGCCCGCGACGATGCGCGGTGACTCCCAGGACCTGCCCGCGCTCGACCTGGACCGGCTCACCGGAATGGACCGCAAGGAGATCAGCGACGAGCTCAAGCGCCACGACGGCGAGTTCGAGGACCGGCGGCTCACCGAGGAGCGGCGGCTGCTGTACGTGGCGCTGACCCGGTCCGAACGGGTGCTGCTGCTGTCCGGGCACTGGTGGCAGGAGGGCGGCAAGAAGCCGAAGGGCCCGTCGGACTTCCTCACCGAGCTGGCGGACGTGCTGCGCGGGACCGGCGCCGGCGACATCGGCCGGTGGGTGGAGGAACCGGCCGACGACGCGGAGAACCCGCTCGCGGACGCGTTGCGCTCGGTGGAGTGGCCGGCGGATCCGCTGGGGCCGCGGCGCAGCGCGGTGGCCGCCGGTGCCGATCTGGTGCGGGCCGCGATGGTCGCGGCGCGAACCGAACGGTCCACTGTGGAGTCCGGCGGGGTCGAGCGCGCGGCGGATTCCGTTCCGCCGCAGGGCGATTCCCCCGTGCCGCCGGGTCACCAGCCCGAGCCGCCACCCGACGACGCGGAGTACCTGCCGCCGGACGAACCGCCGGACGACGAGGAGCCCCCGCCGCCGGAGGACGACCCCGGTCCGCCGCCGGACGACGCGGACTCCCCGGACGACGAGTCGGAACCGCCGGTGGACGCCGAAGACGACGAGCTGAGCTGGGCCCGCGACGTCGACGTGCTGCTCGCCGAACGGGAAGCGGCGGCGCAGCGCCGCGAACACGTCGTGCTGCCCGGACACCTCTCGGTGAGCCGCCTCGTCGAACTAGCCGCCGACCCGGAAGCCCTCGCCCGCAGGCTGCGCCGCCCGCTGCCGATGCCGCCCAACCCGATGGCCCGCCGCGGCACCGCGTTCCACGCGTGGCTCGAACACCGCTTCACCTCCAGCGCGCTGCTCGACCTGGACGAACTGCCCGGCTCCGCCGACGAGACCGCCCCGCCGCAGGACGACCTCACCGGGCTGCAAGACGCGTTCCGCCGCGGCTCCTGGGCCGACCGGGTGCCGCACAAGGTGGAGGTGCCGTTCGAGACCCAAGTCGCGGGAATCGTGCTGCGCGGCCGGATGGACGCCGTGTTCGCCGACGCCGACGGCGGCTGGACCGTGCTGGACTGGAAGACCGGCGCGGTGCCCGCCGACGACCAGGTGCCCGCGCTCGCCGTGCAGCTCGCCGCCTACCGGCTCGCCTGGGCGGAACTGGCCGGCGCGCCGCTGGAGAAGGTCCGCGCGGCGTTCCACTACGTCCGTCACGACACCACCCTGCGCCCGGCCGATCTCTTCGACGCGGATGGACTCCGCGAACTGATCGACTCCGTTCCGGACTCCGGGAGGTTCTCCGGGTGACCTGCGTAGTGGGCCGGGTGGCGGAACCTCAGCTGCTTCCTCGCTGCGGGATCATTTTTCCAAGTGGCTCCGCCACGAGGAAAAATGCTGTCCTCGCGAGGAAGCAGCTGAGAACCCGCCGGTGGTGACCTTGCTCAAGCTGGTCACTGCTCAGCGGCTTCGCCGCTGACAGGAGAATGACCAAAAGATCATTCTGCGCGGACCCCTTGGGGGCCTCTGCGACTCCTCGTTGCGGGGTCGATGCACTGTCGAGGTTCTGTGGTTGGCGACATGGCGTAGATCCACACCTTCGTGTGGCGGATCTTGTGGTCGCCCGTTCGGACGCATGACGATGCTCGGGATGGAGCAGAACACGGAGTGGAAACTCAACACGCCGCCCGAAGCCGAGGTGCTCGTCGACACCGACGTGCTGTCGCTGCGGGCGCCGCTGGTCCGGGTGCACCGCGACGACACGGGCACCTGGTCGTTCAGCGGACCGGAAGGTGAAACCCGGCCCACCAAGCGCACCATGCTCAGCGCCGTCGTCGGGGCCTGGCCGCACGTGGCCGCGCTGTCCGACCTCGACGTGGGCGGCGGCGTCGTGTGGTCCTGGGCGAAGCACGGCTGGGCCGGTGAGTTCGAGTGCCGCTGCGGCAACTGCGACCAGCCCGTCGCCGCCGACCTCGACCGGCGCACCTGGCCACCGGACCTGCACCCCAACACCCTGATCAGCGTGGAGAAGACCACGCTGTCCGGGCAGGTGCCGCTCACCGACATCCTGTCCACGCCAGGCGGAATCGCGTTCCTGGGCCCAGGCGACCACCGCCGCACCAGCGAACTGATGACCCCCGTAGCCGTGGCCAACGTGATCCGCCGCTGGCCGCACACCATGCAAGCACTGCGAGCCGCCAAGGAAGGCCGAGGCCTCGGCTGGAACCCCCACGGCATGAACTGGCACGAATACGTCCTGGCCTAACCCCAGGCCCAATACCTCGCGGCCAAATGCCCGCCGTGCGGCCGAAGGCCGTGCCGTGGGCGGCGAAGCCAGCCTGCCTCGCGGCCGAAGGCCGTGCCTGTATTCGCGCAGCGAATAGCCCACGTCAAGAAGCCGACCACCGGCGGGTTCTCAGCGTTCTTCTCGCGAGGACAGCTTTTTCCCTCGTGGCGGAGCCACTCGGGAAAAAGATCCCGCAGCGAGAAGGACGCTGAGGTTCCGCTACCCGGACACCCCAGCAACACGAGCCGTGGAAGCAATCCCTAAAGCCGACCTTCCACGCACCACCGCAACCACACGCCCACCGGGGAAGGCTCTAAAATCCGACGCCACGCACCAAGCCGAGCGGGACTCCACAAACCCAGCCACACACCCAAACCGGGCAGGCTCTAGACCCAACCCCCACGTCAAGCCGAACCCGACTCCACAACCCATCCCCACGCCAACCCGGGCGAGATCAGGCAGTGGGGTTTTCGGCTAGTTCTGGGTCTCGTTGGAGGACGAGGGAGTACAGCACTTCTTGGAGCCAGCGGCCGAAGAGGGAGGCGCCGAATTCGGGGGAGCGGTCCTCCGGGGGGAGCAGCACTTCGGACGGTTCCGCGCCGTGGTCGGCGACGACGCCGACGCCGTAGTAGTCCAGTTCGGTCATCGGCCAGGGGCGGTAGGGGTGGCCGCGCGGCAGCACCACGCTGCACGGCGCGAGCGTCATCAGGTTCCCGCAGGCGCGCAGGCCGTACTTCGCCTTCCGCACCGGGACGAGGATGCCCACCACGTCGACCGCGGCCAGCGGCAGGTGGTCGTGCATGGACGGCTGCGACCAGGACCGGAACCACAGCGGATCGTCCTCCGGGGCCCAGCCGTGCTCGCGGCGCCACAGGTGCACGTCGCGCCGAACTCGGGTGACGGCGGCGAAACGGGTTCCGAGCACCTCGACGTGCGGGACGAGGAGTCCCTTCCAGCCGAGGGCGTCGGCGGCGTGCTCAAGCTGCTGCACTGGGAAATGGTAAACCTGCCGCCCCGTCGCGGACTACGTCCGGTGGCTATTTCGTTGCGCTGGAGCGAACTCGCCACGCCCACGCGATCAGCGGAAGCTGCAGCGGCAACCTGCCGTACGCGATGGCCCGCTGCGGCAGGGGTTTCCGCCGGTAGTCCAGCGCCATCTGCACGTTCGCGGGGAACACGCCGACGAACAACCCGGCGGTGAGCAGCCCGCCGAAGCGGCGCCACTTCGGGTGCGCCACCGCCGCCGCGCAGCCGAGCTCGGCGACGCCGGACACGTAGGTCCAGGTGCGTGCCGAACCGGGCAGCTGCTTCGGGACGATGCTGTCGAACGGCTTCGGCTTCGCGAAGTGCAGCACGCCCGCGGTGGCGAGGACACCGGCGAGCAGGTGCGCTGAACGGGGGAACGACATGCGCCGCAGCGTTGCACGGTGCGGTGCCGGGCGGCAATGGCGGAGTGACGCGCGCGGCTCAGGAGGCCTTGCGGTGTGCCGCCGCCGAGCGGGTTATGTTCAGCGTCATCGTCAGCACGCTCAGCCGGAATCGGAGGAATCGTGTCCGAAGGCGGGAAAACCGGAGGTTCGCTGTGGTGAGTCCGAGCCGGGCGAGCCACCTCATCGGCGGGCGGTTGCGGAACCCGATCACGGAGCGGCTCACCGACCGCCCGGATCACACGCTGGTCGGTGTCATCCGGATGCCGGAGGTCACGATCAGCCCGGTGCGCTCCATCGTGCGCCGGATCATCGGCGCGGGGCTCGCGCTGGCGGTCACCGTGGCCATCGTCTACATCGGCCGCGACGGCTACCGGGACACCGCGGGCGGCGAGCTGAGCCTGCTCGACGTGGTCTACTACGCCACGGTGTCGCTGTCGACGACCGGGTACGGCGACATCACCCCGGTCAGCCCGCTCGCCCGGCTGGTGAACGTCCTGGTCATCACTCCGCTGCGGGTGCTGTTCCTGATCGTGCTGGTCGGCACCACGCTCGAAGTGCTCACGGAACGCTCCCGGCAGGCACTGAAGATCCAACGCTGGAGGACGAAGGTGCGCGACCACGTGGTCGTCATCGGTTACGGGACGAAGGGCCGCTCGGCGGTCACCGCGCTGCTCGGCGACGGTGCCGATCCGCAGCGGATCGTCGTCGTGGACACCGATCACGCGGCGCTGGAAACGGCGTCCTCGCTGGGGCTGGTCACCGTGAACGGTTCCGGCACCCGTTCCGACGTGCTGCGCGTCGCGGGCGTGACGCGGGCGCGCGCCATCGTGGTCGCCCCGGCCCGCGACGACACCGCGGTGCTCGTCACGCTGACCGCGCGGGAACTGGCGCCGAAGGCGCAGCTGGTGGCCGCGGTGCGGGAAGCCGAGAACGTGCACCTGCTGCGCCAGTCCGGCGCCGATTCCGTGGTGGTCTCCAGCGAGACCGCGGGCCGGCTGCTGGGGATGGCGACGTCCACGCCGTCGGTGGTGGAGATGTTCGAGGACCTGCTCACCCCGGACGTGGGCCTGGCGATAGCGGAGCGGGAGGTCGACCCGAAGGAGGTCGGCGGCTCGCCACGGCACCTGCCGGACATCGTGCTCGGCGTCGTGCGCGCCGGTGAGCTGTACCGGGTGGACGCGCCGGAGGCCGACGCGATCGAGGACGGCGACCGGCTGCTCTACGTCAAGAAGGTCACCCCGGCCGAGTCCTGACTTCCGGCGAAAACCGCCCGTCACGGCGAAACCTCGGGCCATGCAAGCTTTTTCCGGCGTTCTGGGACCATTGCGGTGTGAGGCGACGAGGCGGTTCGGCATCGGTGGCGCTGATCCTGGTGGCGCTCGGTCTGCTCGGGGTCATCGTGGTGGCGTTGTCCTGGTGGCGGCTGCCGAACGTCGGTTCCTCGGACGGCGAGATGCGTGCCGCCACGGCGAAGGTGATCGAGTCGGCGCCGTGCGGCCCGTCCGCGCGCGGCGATCTGGTCGAGGTCCGCGTCGACGGCGAGACGCGGCAGCTGCGGTTGGACGGCTGCGGGCACACCTCGGGCCAGACCATGCAAGTGCAGATCCCCGCCGACGGCGGCGAACACGCGGTGCGCGCGGGCGAATCCGACGACAGCGGCGGCTTGCACGCCAGGGCGAGCTGGGTGCTGTCCACCCTGGCCGCGATCGCGGGCGGCGGCTACGCCCTCCTGATCACCCGCCCTCGCGCGTTGAGCTGAGCACCTGCTCCCCGGCCGGTCCTTCCTCGATCGAGGAGCTCCGCGCGATCGGATCTTCCCCGTTCCGCACCGCGCGCGAGACGGTCTCTGGCACCATCCCGGTTGATCAACACACCAACCTGGGGAGGTTGTCGATGACAAGAACAACGGTGCTGCGTTCGCGTCTGGCACTGGTGTGCGCCGCCGTCGGCCTGGTGGGCGTGCTCGCCCCGGCCGCGCAGGCGACCGCTGCTCCGGCGGCGGATCCGGCGCGCGTGGTCGCCGAAGCCGGGCAGACCCCCGCGGCGACCGTGCAGGCCTACTACGACGTCAACCTGCTGGCCGCTCCCGGGGCTTCGGACGTCGTGGGATTCGTCCGGGCCGGAACTCTCCTGGAGAGCCCGAACGGCAACGTCAACGGTGCTTGGTACCCCGGGACGACCTGTGGCGACCACATGGACGGCGACACCTGGGCAGAGGTGTACGTGCCCGGAACGCAGCGGTTCGGCTACGCGCCTTCCTACTGCATCATGTAGTTCTCGCCGACCCGCGGGTCGAGGTCGGTCCGCGACCGGCTCGGCGCGTGGCGGGCGGGGCACACCGTCCGCCACGCGACCGTCGGCTCAGTCCACCTGGTCCGGGGTGGCGATCCACGTGTTGCACTCGGTGACCCGGTTCTTGTAGAAGCCCTGGTCGATCCACGCCGTGTTGGTGGCGATGCTGCCGTGGTCGGGCTGGGCGTTGTACTCGTCGCCTCGCCCGCGCGAATCGGTGAGCGCGGCGAAGATGATGTCGTTGTGCACGCCGCCGTTCTGCAGCGAGGCCAACGCCATCCCCTCGTAGCAGGTCGCCTGCAGCTCCGAGCGCCGCGTCAGTTCGAGCCCGACCGGGCTGGTGCCGTTCGCGTCGTAGGACGCCGCCGTGTACGCCTGGTTGATGCCGCTCATGCTCTGCACCGCGTGCCCGAATTCGTGCGCGAACTGGCCGAGGAAGACACCTGCGTCGGTGCGCCCCTCCTTGTCGGCGTAGTAGCGCGCCGTCATGTAGATCGTGTTGTTGCCGGGGCAGAACATGGCGGTCTGGTCCCAGGTCCGGGTGCCGCAGGGGCTCTCCACGGTGCCGTCGATGGTGAGCACGGACGGCATCCGGACCGGCAGGTTCGCCTCCTGCAGGGCGGGCGCCCACATCGCCATCAGGCAGGGCAGCGCGGCTTCGTAGAACGCGGCCTGCGCGGCCGTGTCGGTGGCGAACGGCGGCAGCGGGCAGGGCGTGTTCACGGCGCCGTTGCCGGGAATGTTGATCGGGTTGTCGCCGAGCGCGGCGACGGGACGCGCGGCCGGCGCGTACCCGCTGCTCGGGGCCGTGGTGGGCGCGGCGCTCGACGACGGGGTGGAGCTCGGCTCGCTCGACGTCGTCGGCGCGGCCGAGGTCCGCGAATCGTTGGCCGAACCGTCACCGGTCTCGTGCACCGGGGTCTCGTAGTCGGACGCGTCCGTGCCGGACCGCGTCAACGCGCTCACGCCGACGGTGCCCGCGCCGAGCAGGAACAACCCGGTGATCACCAGGGCGACGATCACGCCGGGGCCGGTCTTGCGGGGCTGCGGCGGCGGAGCGGACGACGGGTCGTGGCCCTGCTGCCACGGCGGCGGCGGACCCCAGTTCGGCGGCTGGGCCGGCGGCGGCAGCTGCGGGGGCAGGTAGTGCGGCTGCCCCTGGCCCGCCTGCTGCGGCCCCTGGTACTGGGCCGGAGGCTGGTGGTGCGGCAGCGGTTGCGAAGCCGGTGGCGGGCCGACCGGACGCTCCCCCCACGGGGGTTGCGACTGCGGTGGTGGCTGCGTCATTGACCGATCTCCCGGCTTCACCGACGACTGGAGCGCACCGAGCTTAGCGGTGCCGGGACCGGCGTTGGTCCACCGATCAGTCCACATCGGAGGTGCGCGGTGATCGCCCTCCGGTGCGGTCCTGACGCGGCCGGAGCTTAGCCAGGCCCGGCTATCGTTCGGGCCGTGTTGCGGAAATCGGGCCTCGCCGTCCTGCTGCTCGTGGTCGCCGCGCTGATCGGCCTCCCCGCGACCGGCCGGTCCGTGCCCGAGCCGATGCGTCCGCCACCTGCTCAGCCGGTGAACGTGCTGCCCGGCACCCTCGCCACCGACGTGCGGGTCAAGCTGCAACGCAACGGCGAGCTCACCGTCGCCGAACGGATCACCGTTCCGGACGGTCCGCCGGTGCACCGGACGATCCCGCTGCGGCAGCGCACCGGAGGCGGCATCGACCGCGTCTTCGCGCTCAGCGACGTCCGGGTCGACGGCGGCCGCATCGAGATCGGGCCGGACGCGGCCCGCTTGACCCTGCCGCCCGGCGAGGTGGCGTTCGACTACACCGTGCGCGGAACCGTCGCCGGGATCGGAGACCTGCAGGAGATCCGCTGGCAGCTCTCCGGGGGCTGGGACCTGCCGGTGGACCGGGTGTCGGCGTCGTTGCTCGTTCCGCAGGTGCCGCAGGACATCAGCTGCCTCGCAGGCCCGGTCGGCGGTCACGAGCGCTGCGACGGCTTCGAGATCGACCGCGCCCGGCAGGTGCGGGTCCTGCAGTTCGGGCTCGCCGCGGGTGAACGGATGGACCTGTCGCTGCGGGTGCCCGCCGGCGCCGTGCCGTCGAACGCGATGACCGAGCGGCGCTTCGACCCGGCCTACGCGTTCTCGCTGACACCCGCCGTCGGGACTGGTCTCGTGGGTGCGGCGCTGCTGCTGATCGGTGCTTTCGGGGTCCTCCGGCGGTTGCGGGTCCGCGACCGCCGGATGTCGGCCGCGGCGTCCGGGCCCGTCGAGGTGCTGATGACCACCGCGGACGGCACCACGGCCTTCGCGTCGCCGGACGGCGTGCTGCCCGGCCAGCTCGGCACCGTCGCCGACGAACGGGTCGACCTCGTCGACGTCGCCGCCACCGTCGTCGACCTGGCGGTGCGCAACTACCTCGGGATCGAGGAACTCGACGGGGACTGGCGCATCGCGCGCCGCAACGCCACGGACTCCGGGCTGCGCGAGCACGAACGCGCCGTGCACGACCTGCTCGTCGGCGACCGGGAGCAGGTGCTGGTCTCGGAACTCGCGGGCCGCAACCTCGCGCCGGTGCGCGACGCGCTGTACGCCGACGTCGTCGCCGACGACTGGTTCACCCGCAGGCCCGACGCCGAACGCAACCTGCTCTGGTGGGGCGGCGTCGGGATCGCCGCGGCGGGAGCGCTGCTCACGGCGCTGCTGGCGCTCACCGGACCGTTCGGCCTGCTCGGCGCGGCCGTGGTCGTCGTCGGCGGAGTCCTCACCGCCGCCGCCCGGCTCGTGCCCGCGCGAACGGCGCGGGGGAGCGTGCTGGCCGGGCAGATCCACGGCCTGCGCGAGCACCTGCGCACCGCGTCCGCGGCGGACGTTCCGGCGGTCGACCGGGAGACGGTGTTCTCCCGAGCGCTCCCGTACGCGCTGGTCCTCGGGGAATCCGAGCGGTGGCTGGCGAAGTTCGCCCCGCCCGACCCCGGCGGTGCGCCCGGCCCGCACTGGTACGCCGAACGCGGCGCTCCCGCGGACCTCGCGCGCTTCCGGGAGGCCTTCCCCGCGTTCGCGGCGGCGCTGTGCGCCGCGCTCGGAACGCGCAGACGTTCGCCGGGTTCGCCCGAACCGGTGACCGATGACGTGGCGTCGCGCTAAGGTGATCGACGTTCGTCGGGGGAGATCAGTGGAGTCCAGAGGGGCCTGGGGATGACGAGTGCGGAGGCCGGCGGGTTCGCGGCGGCGAAGGAAGGTCTGAAGGCGGTCAGCGCCCAGACCCAGTCGATCAACCAATCGGTCGGCGCGGGCATGCTGTCCCTGGACCCGGAGGTCGCGGAAAAGGCCGCGAAGCGCGTCGAGGAAGAGATCCTCGAGTTGCGACAACTGGCGAGGAAGATCAACTCGCTGAGCCTCGTCAAAGGGTTGGGGAACTACCCGGACGGCCAGCAATTGGCGCAGCGCTTCCAGGACAAAGCGACTGATGCGGATGCTGGTGCATTCGCCTTGATTCGTGCGCTCCAGGAAGAACTGCAGAAACAGGCGGATGCGTTTCGGGGAGCGGCCCGGGACTACCGTGCGACCGACGAGCAGAACGCCGACGATCTCAGGCGAGGTATGCAGTGAAGAAGAGCTCCCGGACAGTTTCCACGACGGCCGCAGGTTTCGCCTTGTTGGCGTTGTCGTCGTGCGCGCTCGGAGACTCTGGTCCCGATGGCGGCAGTGGAAACGACGCGGCACCGCCGTCGGAAGCGCAGGGAACAGGGCTTGCGGACTTCGACCCTTGCACGTTCTTCAAGCCGGACGAGCTGACTTCGTTCGGAGTGGGGACGCAGGCCGAGGACTTCACGCTCGTGAGCTTCCAGCCTGGATGTTCTTGGACCGGGCAAGACCTTGACCTTGTCCTGCAGAAGAATGCAGACGAGACCGTCGATAGCTTGAGCAAGGGCGCTTGGGACGAGTTCACCAAAATTGACGTAGCCGGCCGCGAAGCTGCTCGAGTCGTGCCTGCAGGTGCTACTGGCCAAGGGATCTGCAACACGGTCGTATCCACTGGCGGGGGAGTGGCGCTCTACCAGCTCACCGCAGCGATGCGTGACACCCTCGCTGATCCGTGCGGCGAGATCGAAAAGATCGCCAACCAGACCGCGTCTCGTTTGCCAGCTTGATTTTGGGGGAACGTGGGGTTTTCCAGCACGGTCGACAAGACGTCGCGCTAAGGTGATCGACGTTCGTCGGGGGAGATCAGTGGAGTCCAGAGGGGCCTGGGGATGACGAGTGCGGAGGCCGGCGGGTTCGCGGCGGCGAAGGAAGGTCTGAAGGCGGTCAGCGCCCAGACCCAGTCGATCAACCAATCGGTCGGCGCGGGCATGCTGTCCCTGGACCCGGAGGTCGCGGAAAAGGCCGCGAAGCGCGTCGAGGAAGAGATCGAGGCGCTTCAGGGGTTGTACAGCCGAGCGTTGGCCCTGCAGCGCGTCAAGGGCCTCGGGGACTATCCGGACGGCCAACAGTTGGCGAAGCGCTTCCAGGACAAGGCCGTTGATGCGGAAGCCGGAGCTTTGCCGCTGATTCGCTTGTTGCAGGGCGAATTGGTCAAGCAGGCGGAAGCGTTCCGCGGGGCTGCCAGAGATTACCGTTCCATTGACGACCAGAACGCCGATGACCTTAGTCGAGGTATTCAGTGAGCAAGTTTGTCCGATCCCTTGTCGGCGCCACCATGGGTGTAGCGCTCGTCGGCCTTTCCGGATGCGCGCTCAACGCGGGCGGCGATTCAGGAGGCGACGCGCAACCCACAGGGCCGGGTGCGGAGGGGTCGATCGAGACTTTCGACCCGTGCAAGTTCTTCGAGCCGAATGAGTTGACGGGATGGGGTCTCCCCGCGCAGAGCGAACCCTTCGAGGGGGTCAGCTTTGAGCCGGGCTGCACGTGGGCCGGTGGCCAGATGTCCCTCGTCCTGCAGAAGAACGTCGACGAGACGGTGGAATCGTACGAAACCAGCGGAAGCTGGGAACGGTACGAGAAGAAGACCATCGGCGGGCGCCCGGCTGCTCTGGCGAACGTGCCCGGCGGCGGTAGCACCGGAGGTTGCACGGTTCTGGTCGATGCCGGTGGCGGCGTGGCGATCTACTCCGTCTCCGGAAAGCTCACCGATTCGGTGGACGCATGCGCGGAAACCGAAAAGATCGCCGATCAGACCGCGTCTCGTTTGCCAGCTTGATTTGGGGGAATCATGGGGCTGTTCAGCACGATCGACAACGCGGGTTCACGGATCTTCGGCTACGAGAGCGACGCCGAGGAGCAGCGACGCGAGCAGGGCGAAGAGGCGAACCGGATAGCGCAGCAGCAGCAGGCTCAGCTGGCGCAGCAGAACTCCGGGATGAGCGTCAACGGCTACGACAACCCGGCGATCACGGAATGCGTGAACTGGGGCGGTTTCGACCACGCGCAGATCTACCGGACGAACCAGGAGTCGATCGACCAGGGCAAGGTCGGCGAGGTCGCGCAGGCCTGGACCGAGTTCGCGAAGGCGCTGCGGGAACGCGGCGAGAACTACGGCAGGGACCTGCAGCAGATCGTCGAGGGCGGGTGGCAGGGCGCGGCGGCCGACAGCGCCAAGGAGGTCGGCAAGCCCGCGTCCGACTGGATGAAGGCCAGCGCGGACGCCTTCGAGGTCACCGGCAACAACCTCAACGCCGCAGGTGAGGCCGCCGGTCAGGCCAGCAAGATGGTGGAGAAGCCGGAGGGCTTCAGCTGGGGTTCCGCCGCCGCCTCCGCGATCCCGTTCGGGGCCGCGGGGGCTGGTATCAACGCGCTCTCCCAGATGGAGGAGCGCGAGCAGGCCGAGCAGGCCGCGCGGGAGACGATGGGCCGGGTCTACAGCCCGACTCTCTCCCAGGTCGACGCGAAGATGCCGCAGTACACGGCGCCGGACGGCAGCACGAAGGAGCCGCCACCGGCGACCCCGCCGCCCGGTACGGATTGGGGCGGCGGTCCCGGAGCGGGCGGCCTCGGCGGCGGGCCGGGCTCCGGTATCGGAGGTGGCACGCCGTCCGGGCTTCCCGGTGGCGGTTACGGCGGTTCCGGTCTGCCGGGCGGTGGCTACGGCGGCGGTTCCGGCGGTCCGGGAAGCGGTATCGGCGGTGGCGTGCCCACCACGCCGTCCGGCAGCGGCAGCCAGTGGGCCGGACAGCCCGGCGGACCGGGCATCGGTGGTCCCCCCGGTGGCGGCGGGATCGGAGCCGGTGGTGCCGGTGGCGGTGCGGGCGGCGGGCTCGGCGGCATGGCGGGCGGACTCGCCGGTGGCCTCGCCGGTGGCGCCGGTGCGGGCGGCATGGGCAAGGGCGCCGGTGGCGTCGGCGCGGGCGGCCGGGCCGGTATCGGCGGCGCGGGCGCGGGCGCGGCAGGTGGCGGCGCCGGTGCGCGCGGAGCCGGTGGTGGCCGAGGCGGCATGGGCGGCGGCATGGGTGGTGCCGGCCAGCGCGGCCAGCAGGGCGAGGACGCCGAGCACGAGCGCCCGTCCTGGCTGGAGGAGCACGACGACATCTGGATGAACGACATGCCGAAGACCGCGCCGCCGGTGCTGGGCGAGTGATTCACCGCCGACCGGCATCGGGGGCCGGTCGGCCACCGGGACCGGTCGGCGGTTCGGCATCTGCACTTCACAGGGGAGAGAAACGCAGTGACCGCTTTGGGGTCTTGGCAGTTGCCGCCGGTGCACCTGGACGTGGCGCTCAAGCACCTGCGGATCGACCGGCTGACGTTGCCGCTGACCAGCAAGTCCGCCGGGTACACCGCGGAGCAGTTCAGCCGCGTGGCGAAAGCCGAACTGGACCGCATGTACGCGAGCGGTGCCGTCGTGGACGACGAGATCGCGCCGCCGCTCGCCGAGGCGCTGAAGGTGCTCGCCACGCCGTACCTGTGGGTCGATTCGATCTGGTTCCCGACGGTCGGCGCCGACCACTGCTGGCGCGCGCTCGCCGTGTTCACCGAGGGGAATCGGGTCGTGCTGGGGGTGCAGTCGCCCAGCGCGGACCCGAAGCGCGGTGGCCTGGTGACCGTCGAGGTGCACGAGAACGTGCCGCTGCCGCAGGTCCTGCTGGCCACGCTGCCCCCGGCGCGGGTCGGCGGGCAGGGGCCGGTCCGGGTTCCGCAGGCGTCGTTGCAGCGGCAGCCGCAGCCGGACGACTTCGGGCAGGCGAGCATGATGCGCTCCGCCACCGAGGAACGCGGCAGCACCGGGGACCGGCAGGTCCGGCTCTACGAGACGATCGGCAAGGCCCCGCACCAGCGCATCGGGCAGCTCTCGGCGAACCTGCGCGACCGGTACGGGCGCAGGCGGCGGTCGACCGTCGTGTCCTGGTTCGACAACCTGGAGCCGGACGGACGGTACTTGAACCGGGTCGAGCGCGGGAGTTCGGGCGAGCAGGTCTTCGCGCTCGTCCCGGCCGACGCGCGCACCATCGGCGTCGAGATCGACTCGCTGATCGCCCAGGTCCGCGCCTGATCCTCGGTGTTCGCGCAACGGCGAACGCCCTCCGCGCGCCGCTCACCGCGAGTGCCCGTCCGCGCGACGTTCCGCCACCGGACCGCGCCGGGCGCGGCCGGCGCGGGCACGTCCGAGCAGCGCCCTGGCCTGCGATGGCGCACGGCCGAGTCCCCTCCTGCGCGGCGCGGACGCCGCGGTCGCGGCCCGCGGCGGTGAGCACCGAGCGCAGCGAAGGGGGTACGCACAGCGTTACGTTGCGCACGTAGGCTGCGAGGCATGGTCGAACCCCCACTGCATCGCGTTACCCTGCCGAACGGGCTGCGCGTCGTGCTCGCGCCGGACTCGGCGCGGGGCGCCTCCGGTCAAGCCCCCGTCGTGGGCGTCAGCGTGCACTATGACGTGGGCTTCCGCTCCGAGCCGGAAGGCCGCACCGGATTCGCGCACCTGTTCGAGCACCTCATGTTCCAGGGCAGCGAGAGCCTGGAGAAGCTCGCGCACTTCCGCCACGTCCAAGGCTCCGGCGGCACCTTCAACGGTTCGACGCACCAGGACTACACCGACTACTTCCAGGTGCTGCCCTCGGCGGCGCTGGAGCGGGCGCTGTTCCTGGAAGCCGACCGGATGCGGGCCCCGAAGCTCACCGAGGAGAACCTCCGCAACCAGGTCGACGTGGTGAAGGAGGAGATCCGGCTCAACGTCCTCAACCGCCCCTACGGCGGGTTCCCGTGGATCCTGCTGCCGCCGGTGCTCTACTCCACGTTCGCCAACGCGCACAACGGCTACGGCGACTTCACCGACCTGGAGCAGGCGACCGTCGAGGACTGCGCCGCCTTCTTCGACACCTTCTACGCGCCCGCGAACGCGGTGCTCACCATCGCCGGTGACTTCGACGTGGACCGGGCCACCGAACTGGTGCACAAGCACTTCGGCGACGTCCCGGCCCGCGAGGTGCGCCCGCGCCCCTCGTTCGCCGAGCCGTTGCCGACCGAGCAGCTCACCGGCGTGCACGCCGACCCGCACGCGCCGCTGCCCGCGATCGCGCTGGGGCACCGGCTGCCGGACCCGGTCGGCGAACTCGACCAGTACCTGGCGAACATCGTGCTGGCCGCGGTGCTCACCGACGGCGACGCGTCCCGGTTGCAGCAGCGGATGGTCTACCAGGACCCGCTGGTCGTCGACGTGCACGCGGGCTGCGGCCTGATGGGCGCGCCGCTGGACGCGCGCGACCCGGACACCTTCACGCTCACCGCGATCCACACGCCCGAGGTGGAGCCGGAGCGGGTCGTCGCCGCCGTCGACGCGGAACTGGAAGCGCTCGCCGCGACCGGGCCCACGGCGGAGGAGCTGTCCCGCGTCACGTCCCGCTGGGCGGCGTCGCTGCACCGCGAACACGACAGGGTCGTCTCCCGCACGCTCGACCTGGGCAGCACCGAGCTGATCCACGGCCGCGCCGAGCTCATCTCGGAGCTGCCGAAGCGGATCGCCGAGGTCGGCGCCGAGCAGGTCGCCGCCGCCGCGAAGGCCCTCTCCCCGGACTCGCGCGCGACCCTGCGCGTGCAGCCCGACTCGAACTCCGCCGGAGGTGCGGCATGACCCAGGCCCCTCACCGCAGCGCCGAGGAGATCGGCCGCACCGAAACCGGTCCGCGACCGCTGCCGCCGCTGGGCGAACCCCGCCCGCTGCGCACCCCGGAGGTCGTGGACGCCACGCTGCCCAACGGGTTGCGCCTGATCGCGGCCCGCCACGGCGTGGTCCCGATGGTCGAAGCCCGGCTGCGCATCCCGTTCGCGGGCGAGGACGCGATGCACCCGGCGACGTCCGAGGTGCTCGCCGAGACGATCCTGACCGGCACCGCCGCTCGCGACCGGGTGCAGGTCGACACCGACCTCGCCGCCGTCGGCGGCGAACTGCACGCGGTGGTCGACCCGGAGCGCCTCAGCTTCATCGGCAGCGCCCTGTCCAGCGGGAAGGGCACGCTGCTGGAGGTGCTGGCCGACGCCCTCACCGGCGCCGCCTACGCCGCCGACGAGGTCGCCGGTGAGCGGGACCGCCTGGTGGAGCGGCTCGCCGTGGCCCGCTCGCAGCCGCGCGTCATCGCGCGCGAGGAGCTGCAGCGGCACCGCTACGGCGACCACCCGTTCGTCCGCGAGGTGCCGCAGGCCGCCGACGTCGGGCAGGTCACCCCGGAGGCCGTGCGCGAGCTGCACGCCGGCGCCGTGCTGCCGCGCGGCTCCACGCTGGTGCTCGTCGGCGACCTGGACCCGCACACCATCGTCGACGAGGTGACGCGGATCCTGGCGCCGTGGGATTCGGCCGTCGCCGCCACCGAGCTGCCGGACCTGCCGGAGCTGCGCGGCGGGGACGTGCGGCTGGTGCACCGCGAGGGCGCCGTGCAGTCGCAGCTGCGGATGTCCGCGCAGGGCCTGCACCGCACCGACGAGCGCTACCCGGCGCTGCAGATCGCGAACCTCGGCTTCGGCGGCTACTTCTCCTCCCGGCTGGTGGAGAACATCCGCGAGGACAAGGGCTACACCTACGGCGCGCACTCGTCCTTCGAGTTCACCCGCGGCAACGGCACGATCCTGGTCGACGCAGACACCGCCAGCGAGGTCACCGCGGCCGCGCTGCTGGAGATGCGCTACGAGTTCGGCCGCATGGCGCTGGTCCCGCCGACCGAGGCGGAGGTCGAATCGGCCCGGCAGTACGCGATCGGCGGGCTGCTGACCTCGACGTCCTCGCAGTCCGGGATGGCGTCGATGCTGCTGACGCTCGCGGTCGCCGGGCTCGACCACCACTGGCTCACCGCGCACCCGGACCGGTTGCGCGCCGTCACCGCCGAGCAGGTCGCGGAGGCGGCGCTGTTCTACGCGCCGACCCGGTTCACCGGTGTCGTGGTGGGCGACGCGGACAAGATCGGCGACCGGCTCGCGGCGCTCGGCGGGGTGGTGCTGCCGTGACGGAGGCGTGGGCGCCGCCGATCGCGGCGGACGGCGGTTTCCTGCTCGACTCGGCGCCGCTGCTGTCCCGGTCCACCGTGGATCGTACGGAACTGCTGCGGGAGGGGCCGGTCACCGAGCTGTGGTCGTCCGGCCGGGTGCTGCTGGTCGACGGCAAGGGCCGCGCCCAGATCGGCCCGGACGGGCGCCTCGTCTACGAGGACGCCGCGGTGTTCGGCGAGCAGCCCACGCCGCACGCGGTGCTGCTGGGCAGCCAGCAGGGCACCGTGTACTGGGCGCTGCGCACCGAGCGCGACGGGTCGCAGGAGGGCTGGCAGGACCTGCGGATCGCGGGCGCGCAGCTCGACGACACCGACGCGGGCCTGCTCACCACCGCGGTCGGCCTGCTCAACTGGCACGACCACTCCCGCTACTGCGCGGTGTGCGGCGCGGCGACGAACCGGGTCAAGGTCGGCTGGGCGCGGCGCTGCTCCGGCTGCGACCGCGAGGAGTACCCGCGCACCGACCCCGCGGTGATCTGCCTGGTCCACGACGGCGCCGACCAGGTGCTGCTGGCCCGCCAGCCGGTGTGGCCGCCGGAGCGGTTCTCCGTGCTCGCCGGGTTCGTCGAGGTCGGCGAGTCGCTGGAGGCCTGCGTGCAGCGGGAGGTGGAGGAAGAGGTCGGCGTGCACGCCACCGACATCCGCTACCTCGGCAGCCAGCCGTGGCCGTTCCCGAGGTCGCTGATGCTGGGGTTCGCCGCGGTCGCGGACCCGGCCACGCCGCTGCGGCCCGCCGACGGCGAGATCGAGGAGGCCCGCTGGGTCTCCCGTGCCGACGTGCGGGCGGCGATGAGCACCGACGACGGCATCATCCCCGGCTTACGCCTGCCGCCTAGCGTCTCCATCGCCCACCGAATGCTCAAAGGCTGGGCCTTCTGGTCCTGACGTGAACAGGAGGAACTCCCCGTCGCCGGACGAGAACACCGGCGACGGGGACGTTCCCCCGTCGATCGCGACCACGAAAGCCGCCGATCTCGTCTTGTCGGCGCCGAATCCGCGAACGGCTCTGCAGTGTGACTTTGCGGCGAAGCCGTGCTCTGCGGCGTAGCCGTGCTTGTATGCGCGAAGCGCATAGCCCACGTCGAGAACCCGCCACCCGACCCCTGCGCAGAGCACGAACGATGCGAGGATGCCGGGCATGGCCGATCAACCGCGACTGCTGGAAGGGCTCGATCCGGAGCAGCGGGCGGCGGTCACCGCGCCACGTGGGCCGGTGTGCGTGCTCGCGGGTGCGGGCACCGGCAAGACCCGGACCATCACGCATCGCATCGCGCACCTGGTCCAGCGCGGGCTCGTCGTTCCGCAGCAGGTCCTGGCGGTGACGTTCACGGCTCGCGCGGCCGGTGAGATGCGCACCCGGTTGCGCGCCCTCGGTGCCGCCGGGGTGCAGGCGCAGACCTTCCACGCCGCCGCGTTCCGGCAGTTGCGCTACTTCTGGCCGCGGGTGCACGACTCGCAGGTGTGGCCGCTGGTGGACAACAAGTTCCGGCTGGTCATGCAGGCCGCGAACCGGGTCGGCCTGTCCACCGAGAAGGAATCGGTGCGGGACCTGGCGGGCGAGATCGAGTGGTCGAAGTCCTGCCTGATCTCCCCCGACCAGTACGCCACCGCCGCCGCCCGCGCCGGGCGCGACGCACCGGTGGTCCCGCAGCAGCTCGCGAAGGTCTTCGCCACCTACGAGGAGCTCAAGAACGACGCGCGGATGCTGGACTTCGACGACCTGCTGCTGCACACCGTCGCCATCTTGGAGGAGCACGCGGAGGTCGCCGAGGAGTTCCGCGGTCGCTACCGCTCCTTCGTCGTCGACGAGTACCAGGACGTCAACCCGCTGCAGCAGCGCGTGCTCGACGCGTGGCTCGGAGGCCGCGACGACCTGACGGTGGTCGGCGACGCGAACCAGACCATCTACTCGTTCGCCGGGGCCGCCCCGAAGTGGCTGATCGGGTTCCCGAAGCGCTTCCCGGAGGCGGCCGTGGTGCGCCTGGAACGGGACTACCGCTCCACGCCGCAGGTCGTGTCGCTGGCGAACCGGGTGATCGGAGCCGCCCGCGAACGTCCTGCGGGCACCCGGCTCAAGCTGATCGGGCAGCGCCCGGACGGCCCGGAACCGGACTTCGCCGAGTACGACCACGAGCCCGCCGAGGCGGAAGCCATCGCCCGCAAGATCGCCGCGCTGGCGGGCAAGGGCGTGGCGCTGTCCGAGATCGCGATCCTGTTCCGGGTCAACGCCCAGTCCGAGGTGTACGAGAAGGCGCTGTCCGACGCCGAGATCCCCTACCAGGTGCGCGGCGGCGAGCGGTTCTTCAACCGCCCCGAGGTGCGCCAGGCCGTGGTGGCGCTGCGCACGGCGGCGAACCGCGGCGCCGATCCGGGCGCCGACCTGCCCGCGTCGGTGCGCGCCGTGCTGGCCGAGGTGGGGCTCACCGAGGAACCCCCGGCGGGGGGTTCGGCGCGGGAGCGCTGGGAGTCGCTGATCGCGCTGGTCGAACTCGCCGAGGAGCTCGCGGCCGTCGCCGACGAGGCGGACCTGGCCCGCTACGTCGCCGAGCTGGAGCTGCGCGCCGAGGCCCAGCATCCGCCGACGGTCGAGGGCGTCACGCTCGCGTCGCTGCACTCGGCGAAGGGTTTGGAGTGGGACGCGGTGTTCCTCGCCGGGCTCGCCGAGGGCACGATGCCGATCCAGCACGCCGACGACGACGCGGGCGTCGAGGAGGAGCGCAGGCTGCTCTACGTCGGCGTCACCCGGGCCCGCGAGCACCTGCACCTGTCCTGGGCGCTGGCGCGGGCCGCCGACGGCCGTCGCTACCGCCGCCGCAGCCGCTTCCTCTACGGCGTGATCCCGGAGCGGCACCCGGCGGCGCTGACTTCGAAGGGCCGCACCCCCGAACCCGGCCCCACCCGCAAGCAGGCCACGCCGCGCTGCCGCAACTGCGAGTCGGTCCTGGTGAGCACGATGGACATCAAGCTGGGCCGCTGCTCCACGTGCCCGTCCGACGTGGACGAGGGACTGCTGGACCGGTTGCGCGCCTGGCGCGGTGATCGGGCGAAGCAGCTGAAGGTGCCCGCCTACGTGGTGTTCACCGACGCGACGCTCACCGCCATCGCCGAGCAGCGCCCCACCGACGAGGCGGCCCTGGTCGCGATCTCCGGGATCGGAGCCAGCAAGGTCCGCCGGTTCGGCGACGACGTGCTGGCGTTGATCCAGCGCGAGCACGGCCGGAACTGAACGCCCGCTGACCAGGAATTCCGCCTCCATCGGCGGAACTTCGAAAAATCGGTTGCGGCGCGCTTCCGGCGCCTCATAGTCTGCAACTGCGCAAGCCGTGGTGGACGGAACCCGGCGTGATCCGGAGGGGAGGTGGCAGCGATGACCGACACGCAGATGCTCGGTACCCCTGGCCACCTGACGTCCGGGGGTATCGCGCTGTTCCGCGGTCGCACAGCGACCCAGCCTGGCTATGAGCGAGTCATCGATGTGCCGCGTCCGAACGACGGCGGCCTCCCGTTTGATGGCCGTTTCCCGCCGGTTCGCGCGGAGCTCGATCCTTGATCTCCTGACCGAGGACACGCTCCAGGCTCTTCTTGAAGGCCGCGGACCCGCACCAGCCGGGTCCGCGGCCTTTTTTGTATCTCCACTTCGAGAAGTAGCGCCATGTCGATGTGTTCCTGGGGAACCACCCACCGTCCGTGCGGGCACGTGCACTGCCCCGAACAGACAGGAGGAGAGATGTTGACCACCAGCGTCCCGATGCAGCCCGAGGGCAGGGCTGTCGACGCAGGATGTGACGGCGCCGTCGGAGCTCTGCTCGACGGCGCCACCGACCGGGCCGACGAGGTGCCCTGTCGGCGCGACCCCGACCTGTGGTTCGCCGAGAGCCCCGGCGACCTGGAACGGGCGAAGACCTTGTGCGGGGGGTGCCCGCTCAAGCAGCGCTGCTTGGACGGCGCGCTGTCCCGCGGCGAACCCTGGGGGGTCTGGGGCGGCGAGATCTTCGAACGCGGAGCGGTGGTCGCGCGCAAGCGATCCCGCGGACGCCCCCGCAAGAACCCCGAACCCGCCCGTCCCGCGACCGTCCAGGTCGCGACCGGCGATCCCGCACGACGACCCGAGGAGCACGCGGCATGACCCGCTTCGACCACACCCGCATCCACCCGCACGCCCCCACCGGCTCGACGGAAGTGAATCGAATGCTGATGCCCGAAGACATGGCACGGATCCGACAACACGACTTGTTGATCGAGGCGCGCCGCGACCGGCTGGCCCGCCAGGCCACCGCCGGTCGCTGGTGGCGCCGCTTGGCGCGGTACGCGCATCAACGCGCGGACCACGCGGAGGGAGCGATCACCAGGCCGTAAAGTGCACGTTCGTGGCTCACTCGCACGATGGAATCGACTGGGACGCCAAGATCGCGCGGTTGCGCGAAGGCGACGAACTGGCCGCCCCGGAGACCGCTGATCTGGTGCGCGACCTGCTCCGCCCGCAGGACCGCACGGTGATCGACATCGGTTCCGGCGCGGGTGGTGCCGCGACCGCGTTCGCGGACGCCATGTGGGACACCGGGGGGACGATCATCCTCGTCGACTCCGCGCCGGAGCTGCTGGCCGCGGCGGCGCGCAACACCGCCGCCACGGCCGGTCCCGACGTCCGGGTGCTCTCGGTGCAGGCCGACGTGGCCCGCGGCGACCTGTCCGCCGTGGGCCAGGCCGACCTGGTGTTCGCCTCGTTCGTGGTGCACCACCTGCCGGACCAGCTCGCGGGCCTGCGGCGACTGCTGAAGCTGGTGCGGCCGGGCGGGCGGCTCACACTGGTCGAGTCCGGCCTGGAACCGCGGGTGCTGCCGTGGGACGTCGGCGTCGGAGAACCCGGCCTGGAACCGCGGCTCGCGGCGGCGCGGGCCGACTGGTTCCGCGAGATGCGCGCCGAGATGCCCGGCTCGGTCCGGTTGCCGACCGGCTGGGCGCGGGCCATGGCCGACGCCGGGCTCGACGGCGTGCTGTCCTGGACGCAGCTGGTGGATCGGCCGGCACCGGTGTCCGGGGCTGCGATGACGGCGGTGCTGCGCAGGCTCGAATGGCTGCGCCGGGGCGCGGAGGGACGTGTCGCGCAGGCCGACTTGGACGCCGTCGACGCCCTGCTCGACCCGACCGGCCCGCACTACGCGGGCTCCCGGGACGACGTCTACTACCTGCTCGCCCAGACGATCCACGTCGGCACCCGCCGAGCGTGATCCCGGCGGCGGAGGGCAGGTTCAGTCCGCGGCCGGTTCGGGGTCGGCGAAGCCCGGCTGCCAGCGGACGATGATCTCCTGAGCTTCGAACTCGGCGTCGAGCTGGCAGAGGATGCCCGTCGCGCCCAGCGTCACGCGGTGGATCAGCAGGTAGTCCGGGGGCAGGTTCAACGCCCTGCCGGTGCGGAAGTCCGGGCTGCGCAGGTCGCCGACCCGCTCCGCCTGCCGCTGCATCCAGGAGCGGCTGAAGTGGAACCGCGGCTCGCGCACGGGGTCCACGAACGGCCCCAGGTAGGCCAGCACGTCCTCGGCGCGCAGTTCGCTGTCGGTGTGCACGAAGCGTTCGGCGCGCAGCATCTCCAGCAGTTCCTCGGCCCGGTCCTCCATGGCCAGCCGGAGCATCCGCCCCATGTCCGCGGGCAGCCCGTCGGGCAGCCGAGCGACCGCGCCGAAGTCCAGCACGATGAGCCTGCCGTCGGGCGCCAGCAGGAAGTTGCCGGGATGCGGGTCGGCGTGCAGCAGCCCGGACCGCTCCGGTGCGGAGAAGTGGAATTCCGCCAGCCTGCGGCCCGCCTCGTTCCGCTGCCGCCGATCCCCGTCGGCGATGATCGCGGAGAACGGGGTGCCCTCGACCCATTCGGTGACCATCACCTGCGGTGCGCTGGCGACGACCTTCGGGATCAGCACGTTCTCGTCGCCGTCGAAAGCGGCGGCGAAGGTCCGCTGGTTGTCGGCTTCCGTGCGGTAGTCGAGCTCCTCGACCATCCGGTCCTGCAGCTCGGCGAGCAGCGGTTTGATCTCCGCGCCGGGAGCCAGCGACTGGAACAGCCGGGAGAACCGGCTCAGCTGGCGCAGGTCCGAGCGCAGCGCCTCGCCCGCGCCCGGGTACTGGAGCTTGACGGCGACGTCCCGGCCGTCGTGCCACACCGCGCGGTGCACCTGCCCGATGCTGGCCGCGGCGGCCGGAACGTCGTCGAACTCGGCGAAGCGGTCCCGCCAGGTCCGCCCCAGTTGCTGCTCCAGCACCCGCCGCACGCTGTCGGCGGACATCGGGGGAGCGGCGGACTGGAGCTTCGTCAGCGCTTCCCGGTACGGCTCGGCCATCTCGTCGGGCACGGCGGCCTCGAACACGCTGAGCGCCTGGCCGAACTTCATCGCGCCGCCCTTGAGCTGTCCCAGCACCGCGAACAGCTGCTCGGCCGTGCGTGCGGTGAGCTCCGCGTTGATCTCGTCGGCGGATCGGCCGCTGAGGCGCTTGCCCCACCCGGCGGCCACCCGCCCCGCGACGCCCAGCGGAAGGCTGGCCAGTTTGGCGGTGCGGTGCGCCGCCCGGCGGGGAATGTCGGTCACGAGGGCTCCTTTGCCGCGCGCAGGAGAACCACCCCGGCTCCGAGAGGTATTCGGATATCCGGGGCCGGAGCACATCGTAGTGGTTCACCGACCGGTTGTGGGACGCCTGAGCGCCGCTGTGGTGGTGTTCGTTCCGAACCTCACTCGTGGCGCGGGCCGGCCGTGAAGCCGGCTACCGGGCGAGACATCACCTCGAGGTGCCGTCGCCCGGTCACCCGAGCCGCGTTGGTTCCGCCCCCGGCCGTCAGGCCTTGCCGAGGATTCGGGTCATGCGGGTGCCGCACACCGGGCAGGTTCCCTTGGCCATCCGGCGTCCGTTGGTCTCCGTGATCTCGCCGGGGAAGTCCCGCTTCTCCCGGCATTTCACGCAGTAGCCGTTGTAGGTCTCGGCCACGGCGTCCTCCTTGGTGTTGTGATCGCTACGGCGCGTGCCCGTTCGGGCTGCGCTGGAGGAACCGTACAGGTGGCCGTATCGATATCACTGCATTCAGCTGATCGCATGTTAGGGGGAATGGAGTAATGCTTTAGGTGATCACGCGCAGTAGGCATGTGGAAAACCGCACTGTCGTGTCCTCATGTCGGTACCACTCGCTAAGGTCAGGTCTCGTGGCAGAACCGCAGGTCGAGGTGCGTCGCAGCAAACGCCGACGCCAGACGGTCAGCGCGTACCGGGACGGTGACAAGGTCATCGTGCTGCTCCCGGCTCGGATGAGCAGAGCCGAGGAGAAGAAGTGGGTGGCGGAGATGCTCAGCCGCCTGCAGCGCAGCGAGACCCGCCGCCGGTCACCCGCGCGGGACTCGGACACGGCGTTAGCGCAACGCTGCGTGGAACTCTCCGAGCAGTACCTCGACGGCCGCGCCGAACCCCGCTCGATCCGCTGGGTGCCGCCGATGCGCACCCGCTGGGCGTCGTGCACGCCCAGCACCAAGGCCATCCGGATCAGCGATCGGCTGCGGGACGTGCCCGGTTGGGTGCTGGATTACGTGCTGGTGCACGAGCTCGCGCACCTGCTGGTCCCCGGCCACGGCGCCGACTTCTGGAAGTGGGTCAACCGGTATCCGAAGACCGAGCGGGCCGTCGGCTACCTCGAAGGGCTCTCCGCGGCGGCCAACCTGGGCCTGACCATGGGCGACCAGGAGGACTGACCGCTCGCGAAGCGGCGGACCCGCGCACGAGCGGATCCGCCGTCAGGGGGGAACGTGAGCGCGGGCGGTGCGGAGCCGGGCTCCGCACCGCCCGTCGCGGCTCACTTCGCGCCGGGGCCGTCGCCCTCGTCGTCCGAGTCCTCGGAATTCCCGGCGGAGTCCGCCGGCTTGCCCTCGCCGGATTCGGCGGCCCGCTGCTCGGCCTCCTCGGCGCGCTTGATCGCCGCGATCGGGTCGTCCAGGTCCGAGGAGCCGCCCCAGCGGTCGGCGAAGTCCAGCGGCTCGTCCAGGTCGGAGGCGTCCGGCAGCAGGTCGGGGTGGTCCCACACCCGGTCCCGGCTGTCGGTGCCGTGCCGCTCGGTCATGAGCCGCCACAGGTTCGCCGCGTCCCGCAGCCGCCGCGGGCGCAGCTCCAGCCCGATCAGGGTGGCGAAGGTCTGCTCGGCGGGGCCACCGCTGGCCCGGCGCCTGCGGATCGTCTCGCTCAGCGCGCCCGCGCCCGGCAGCCGCTCGCTCAACGCGTCGGACACGACCACGTCGACCCAGCCCTCGACGAGCGCCAGCAGCGTCTCCAGCCTGGTCAGCGCAGCTTCCTGCTCCGGGGTGGTCTTCGGCTCCAGCAGGTTGGAGCCCATCAGCTCCTGCATCGAGCTCGGGTCCGTCGGGTCGATCTTGCTCGCGAGGTCCTCCAGCGAGGACGTGTCCACCTGGATGCCGCGCGCGTACTCCTCGACGGTGGCCAGCAGCCGCTGGCGCAGCCACGGCACGTGGCTGAACAGGCGGTGGTGCGCGGCTTCGCGGGCGGCGAGGAACAGCGTGACCTCGTCCAGCGGCCGGTCCACGCCCTCCGCGAAGCGGGACACGTTCGCAGGCAGCAGCGCGGCCGTGCCCTCCGGTGCCAGCGGCAGGCCCACGTCGGACGAGGTGAGCACTTCGGCGCCGAGCTCGGCGAGGCTGTTGCCCAGCTGCGAACCGAACCCGAGCCCGCCCATCTGGCCGAGCATGGACAGCAGCGGCCCGGCGGCCTGCTTGGCCTCCTCGGGCATCGCGTCGAGCCATGCGGTGGACATCCGCTGCGCCACCGGGTCGCACAGCCGCTGCCAGGTCGGCAAGGTCTGCTCCACCCAGTCGACCGACGACCAGACCCGCGCCGTGCGCACGCCCGCGGGCAGCGCCGTCGTCGGGTCGAGCCACAGCTCCGCGAGGTGCACGGCGTCCTCGACGCCCTTGACCTCCTGCTGGCTGGGGCGTTCCGTGCGCTGCTTCGAGTGCAGCTGCTGCACCGCGAGCTGCTTGGCGAGGTCGTAGTTCACCGGCCCGGAACCGCCGCTGCCCGAGTGGCTCAGCACCTGGCCGAGCTGCGAGAACATCTGCCCCAGCTGGCCCATGTCGAAGTTCATGCCCCCGGGCATGCCGCCCATGCCGCCCGGCAGGGCGCCGCCGAAGCCGAAACCGGACTGCTGTCCGGAGTTGCCGGCGCCACCCTCGGAGCGCCCTTCCGACGACTCCCCTTTGTTGCGGTCGTCGTCGGGATCCTGCGGGCTGAACCCGAACGGCATGTCATTCATGCCTCCACCGTACGCGGATCGCGCCCACGCGGATAAGCAGCTCGCCACCTCCGCGGGCGCGATGTCCGCAGCTCGCGGCTCGGTCGGCGATCACCCGCCCGGGGATCTCGCCGAGGGCGAACACGTACCCTGTCGCCTCGTGAGCCGTCGAACCTGGACGTTAGTGACCAGCGTCATCCTGGTGGCCGCTTTCGGGCTGCTCGGGGCATTCGTCCCGGTGCCGTTCGTGGCGCTCGGTCCGGGACCGACCTACAACACCCTGGGCGAAGAGGCCGGCACGCCGGTCATCCGGATCGACGGTCAGCGGACCTACCCGACCGCCGGGAACCTGAACATGACCACGGTGTCGGTGACCGATCACCTCTCGATGCTCGGCGCGCTGGGGTTGTGGGTCAGCGGTCGCTACGCGCTGGCGCCGCGCGAGGTCTACTACCCGCCGGAGAAGTCCGAGCAGCAGATCGAGCAGGAGAACACCCAGGCGTTCAACGACTCGCAGACCTCCGCGGAGACCGCGGCGATGCACCACCTGGGCTACCCGACGAAGGTGCTGGCCGGGCAGGTCGTCACCGGCAGCCCCGCCGACGCGGTGCTCGAACCCGGTGACCAGCTGATCGCCGTGAACGGCAAGCCGATCACCGATCCGGCGGCGCTGCAGGCCGAGGTCGGGCGCTACAAGCCGGGCGACCCGATCCGGCTCACCTACCGCCACGGCGCCGATCCGGAGCGCACGGTCCCGGTGGTGCTGGGCTCGAACGCAGACGGGCGCCCGCAGGGCTTCCTGGGAGTCGGCGCGGTCGGCCGCCCGGACGTGCCCTTCGAGATCGAGATCAGCCTCGCCGACGTCGGCGGTCCCTCCGCGGGACTGATGTTCTCGCTGGCCATCGTGGACAAGCTGACGCCGGGCGAGCTCAACGGCGGCCGGTTCATCGCGGGCACGGGGGAGATCGACGAGACCGGCAAGGTCGGCCCGATCGGTGGCATCCCGTTCAAGATGACCATGGCCAAGGAGGCCGGGGCGACCACGTTCCTGGTTCCCGCGGGCAACTGCGCCGAAGCGAAGTCCCAGGCCCCCGACGGGCTCCAGCTCGCCCGGGTCGGCACCTTGGGCGAGGCGACGCACGCCCTCGACGTGATCCGCGAAGGCGGCGTCCCGCCGAGCTGCTGATGCGACGCCGGTGGCGGGCGGGTGACCCGGCCGCCACCGGTCCGGCTTCAGGCCGCGAAGGTCTCGTGCAGGGCGCGCAGGAGGTTCGGGGCCAGCGACGGGTCCTGCACCCGCTCGCCGGCTTCGCCTTCCTCGCCGCTCGCGCGCAGCCGCAGCACGCAGGTCTCGTGACCGGCCCGCAGCACCGCGGCGACCAGTCGCGCCTCCTGCCGGTCGGGGTGCTCGGCGGCGGCGTTGCGGGCCTGCTCGTCCTCGGCGGGCAGCGAGGCCTCCGCCTCCGGGGGCAGCACCACGATCTCCTGCACCAGCGCGCATCCCGCGACCTGCTCCGGCCACACGATCCGGGACAGCGCCTCAGCGAGGTCCTCGGCGGGCAGCGACTCCTGCGCGATCGGCGTCAGCGGGGAGTTCCCGTCCACCTCGTCGGCCAGGTTCGGCTCGGCGGCGAGCAGCTGCTCGGTGGGGACCAGGGCGAACACCTGGGTGGGCTGGTCCCAGCCCGCGGCGGCCACGAAATCCTCGATCTCGCGGGCGGCTCCGGGCAGGGCGGCGGCGAGGTCCTCGCCGTGAGCGGCTGACATGCGTTCCATGGTCGCACCCCGCGTGCGACCACCCCGGACCCGCCACGACCAGGCGAACTGATGTCGGATTCGCCGGAATTCGAGTGCGATCGGGGGAACCCGGCGGGACATCGTAGAGTTGAACATCGCGAGGGGCGTGCAGCGCCCCGGCCCGTCGATCGTCGCCTGGAGTGTGCCCTGTGGCCATGCGGCCCCCGGTTGGAATGCCGAAACTGTCCCGGCGGAGCCGGATCCTGCTGATCATCGGCGTGGTCGTGCTCGCCGCCTTGATCGTCTGGTCCAGCCTCGTCGGCGCCTACGTCGACTGGCTGTGGTTCGGCGAAGTGGGCTATCGGGGGGTGTTCACCACCCAACTGCTGACCCGGATCGGACTCGGCGCCGCCGCCGCGGTCTTCCTCGGCGCCGTGCTGCTGCTGAACCTGTGGATCGCCTACCGGAGCCGGCCGGTGTTCGTGCCGATCACCGGCCCCGACGATCCGCTGGCCCGCTACCGGACGGTGATCAGCGCGCGGCCGGTGCTGCTCGCCGTCGGCGTCTCCGGCGCCGTCGCGGTGCTCGGCGGACTCGCGGCGCAGGCCGATTGGCAGACGTTCCAGCTGTTCCTCAACAGCGTGCCGTTCGGGCAGACCGATCCCGAGTTCGGCCACGACGTCAGCTTCTACACGTTCCAGCTGCCGTTCTACCGCTGGCTGCTGTCCTGGGCCTTCGTCGCGGTGACCATCGCCTTCCTGGGGTCCTTGGTCACGCACTACATCTTCGGCGGCGTGCGGCTCGCCGGACGCGCCGGGCAGCTGTCGGCCCCCACCCGGGTGCAGCTGGCGATCCTGGCCGGGCTGTTCGTGCTGCTGAAGGCGGTCGACTACTTCTTCGACCGCTACGACCTGCTGCTGTCGCGGCGGAACTCGCTGTTCACCGGTGCCACCTACACCGACCTGAACGCGGTGATGCCGGCCAAGCTGATCCTGCTGTGCATCGCGGTGTTCTGCGCCTTCGCGTTCTTCGCCGCGGTGTTCCTGCGCGACCTGCGGATCCCGGCGCTGGCCACGGTCCTGCTGGTGCTCTCCAGCGTGCTCGTCGGCGCGGTCGGCCCGGCGCTGCTGGAGCAGTTCTCGGTGCGGCCCAACGCCAACCAGCGCGAGGCGGAGTCCATCCGCCGCAACATCGCGGCCACCCGCCAGGCCTTCGACATCGGCGAGGACAAGGTCGAGGTGCACGACTACCCGGGCGTGACGAACCTGCGTCCGCAGCAGGTCGCCGACGACACCGGGACCATCCCGAACATCCGGTTGCTGGACCCCAGCGTCCTGTCCGACACGTTCACCCAGCTCACCCAGCAGTACAACTTCTACGGCTTCCCGGACAAGCTCGACGTCGACCGCTACCGGGACGAGAACGGGAAGCTGCAGGACTACCTGGTCGCGCTCCGCGAGATCAACACGGCGGGGCTGGCCGAGAACCAGCAGTCGTGGATCAACCAGCACATGGTCTACACGCACGGCAACGGGTTCGTGAGCGCGCCCGCCGACCGCGTCGACTCCACCCTCGAGGACGGCCGCACCCAGGGCGGCTACCCGGTGTTCTCCGTCAGCGACGTCGCCAACGACGGCCGCGGCAAGATCCCGGTGGACCAGCCGCGCAGCTACTTCGGCGAACTCGCCTCGACCTACGCCATCGTCGGCGGCAATCCCGGCGAGGCGCCCCGCGAGTACGACACCGACCGCAGCGCCTACACCTACGACGGCAAGGGCGGCGTGCCGCTCGGGAACTGGTTCAACCGGCTCGTGTTCGCGGCGCACCACGCCGAGCGCAACATCCTGTTCAACCAGGCCATCGGGGAGAACTCGAAGATCATCTACGAGCGGAACCCGCGGGACCGGGTGCAGAAGGTCGCACCCTGGCTCAAGGTCGACGGCGACCCGTACCCCGCCGTGGTCGACGGGCACATCAAGTGGATCATCGACGGCTACACCACGCTGAACAACTACCCGTACTCCGAGATCACCGAGTTCGGCGAAGCCACCAACGACACGTTGCGCGGCGTGCAGCGCCAGCCGAACCAGCAGATCAACTACATCCGGAACTCGGTGAAGGCCACCGTCGACGCCTACGACGGCACCGTCGACCTGTACGAAACCGACGACACCAAGCCCGACCCGGTGCTCAAGGCCTGGGAAGGCGTGTTCCCCGGCGTCGTCAAGCCCTCCTCGGAGATCAGCCCGCAGCTGCGCGAGCACTTCCGCTACCCGGAGGACATGTTCAAGGTGCAGCGCTCGCTGCTCACCAAGTACCACGTCGACAACCCCGGTGACTTCTACTCCACCCAGACCTTCTGGGAAGTCCCGCCGGACCCCACCAGCGGCGGACAGGGCGGCGCGGCCGAAGACGGCAACCAGCAACCGCCGTACTACGTCGTCGCCCAGGTCGAAGGCCAGGACCAGCCGACGTTCCAGCTCACCAGCGCCCTCACCGCGCTGCGGCGGCAGAACATGGCCGCCTGGGTCTCCGCGTCCTCCGACCCGGAGAACTACGGCAAGCTCAACGTCCTGCGGTTGCCGACCGACACCCAGACGGCCGGGCCCAACCAGGTGCAGAACCAGATGGAGTCCACCCCGGAGGTCACCGAGAACCGGACGTTGTTCAACAACCCCAACGTCAAGGCGATCTTCGGGAACCTGCTGACGCTGCCCGTCAAGGGCGGCCTGCTCTACGTGGAACCGATCTACATCCAGCGCAACGAGCAGGACTCCTACCCGCAGCTCGCCAGGGTCCTGGTGTCCTTCGGCGGCAACGTCGGCTTCGCCGAAACCCTGCCCAAGGCGCTGGAACAGGTCTTCGGCGCCGGAGCCGGGGACGCCACCGGTGACGGAGGCGGCGAGCAGCCTCCGGGGCAGCGGCCCCCCAGGCCGCAACAGCCCGGGCAGCAGCCCACGCCCGAACTCAGCAGCGCCGTCAACGACATCCAAGGCGCTCTGGAGCGGGTGCGGACCTCGCAGCAGTCCGGCAACCTCGGTGACCTGGGCAGCGCGCTCCAGCAGCTGGAGCAGGCCGTCGGCCGCTTCGAGCAGCTCCAGGGCAACGGCGGTTGATCTCCTCGTTCCGCGGGTCGGCCCGGCTCTGACCAGGGCCGACCCGCGGAACACCGGAGTGCGGCGCGGACGGCGTCGCCTTAAGGGCCCCCCGGTGTCACCTCAGGTTCGGCGTCGAGTAGGCTTCTGCACACAACGAAATACAGCGCAGCGATGAGCTGCGCAGCGGCGCGGGGTGGAGCAGTTCGGTAGCTCGCTGGGCTCATAACCCAGAGGTCGCAGGTTCAAATCCTGTCCCCGCTACTGTGAGCGTGTTCGAGGCCCCCTCTCTGGCGAGAGGGGGCCTCTTTCCGTTTCTTGTCGTTTTTACGGGGGCCGAGCCCCCGTAGGCCCCCACGGTGCGGTGGTTCCGTTGGGACGGGTGTGGTCGGGGTTTCTTTTGTGCGGTCTGGGTTGCTCGCGCTTCGCGCTCGGGTGGTGGGGCTCGCGCTTCGCGCTTCGTGCTTTGCGTGCCGGGTGGGGGTTCGTGCTGGTGGTGGGGTTTTCGGGGGGTGGTGTTGGAGTGGATTCGGGGGCGTGTAGAGTTCCTTTCACAACGAAATACAGCGCAGTGATCAGCTGCGCAGCGGCGCGGGGTGGAGCAGTTCGGTAGCTCGCTGGGCTCATAACCCAGAGGTCGCAGGTTCAAATCCTGTCCCCGCTACTGTGAGCGTGTTCGAGGCCCCCTCTCTGGCGAGAGGGGGCCTCTTTCCGTTTGTCGTCGTTTTTACGGGGGCCGAGCCCCCGTAGGCCCCCACGGTGCGGTGGTTCCGTTGGGACGGGTGTGGTCCGGGTTTCTCGTGGGCGGTCTGGGTTGCTCGCGTTTCGCTCGTTGCGCTTGGCTGCTCTGGATTGGTTTCCGCTGCGGACTTCTGCGTGTCGTCAGGGTTTGGGGCGGGCCCAGATCTTGGCGCAGGCGGGGGAGCAGAGGCGTTCCGCGGGAGGAACCCCGGGGACCGGTCGCATGGTTCGGCCGCACACCGCGCAAGCGTGACCGGGGATGCGGATTTTCTTGCTCGCACAACTGAAAACTCGGCCTAGTGGCTCATTGCGACGCATCACGACCTCCGTCCGAAAGCGACCGCCAGAAGCGCCGATCGCCGCTCACAGCATGCGAGTCACTCCCGGTAATCGGCTGCTCCGACGCGCGAGCGCACCGTTTCGTGCAGGTAGACCGCACGATCAGGTAGCGATCCGTGCTGCTCGGGACACCGCGTGCGGGCGGGCGGCCGAGCCGCGACGCCTGCCGTTCCCCTCGATGGCACAACGATGTGCGCCAAAGCACGCTGAGTCGGCGGCATCCGCTCACGCAGCGCCAGCAGGGGATGGTCCACTCGGACCAGCCCATTGCAACCACAGTGGACAGAGTGGCCGACCATTGTGGACAGCCTGCGAGGGCCGTGGCACGGTGGATTCGTGACTGAGCTGAACTCGACATCCGCCGCCCTGCTAGGGCTGCTGCACGACGGCCCGAAGACCGGGGGGCAGCTCGTCGCTGCCGCCACCGAACGATTCGGTGGATTCTTCAGCGTGACCCGCAGCCAGGTGTACCGCGAGCTCCCCGCGCTCACCGAGTCCGGATTGCTGCGCCTCGGCAAGCAGGGGCCGCGGTCCAGCCAGCAGTACGCGATCACCGCGGCCGGCAAGCGGGCCTTCAAGTCCTGGCTGAACACCGAACCCGGCCCCGACAACGTGCGCAGCCCGCTGATCCTGCGCCTCGTGCACGCCGGTTCGCTGACGCCGAAGCAGCGCGCCGCGCTCGTCGAATCGGCCAGGGTGCAGTACACCGCGCGATTGGACGAGGCGAAGAACGCGGCGAAGGCCTCCGCGGACCCGTACGAGAAGGCCGCGGCCGATTTCACCGTCGCCCACAACCGGGCCATCGTCAAACTCCTGGACAGCATTCCGGAATGAGCCGACCGGAATGATCCGCCGGCTCCGCTCGCGGCGGCATCATCGCCGGGAACGGTCGGCACCAGCAGCGGCCGGGGCCGTCCTCGTGGGCGGCCGCCCGCCGGTGAAGTACCCTCGAACATTGTGAATCCCGACGTCGCCGCAGATATCAAGGACCTGTCCACCACGCTCGAAGGCATTGAGAGCGTCATGGGCCTCGACGAGTTGCGGGCGAAGATCGCCGAACTGGAAGCCGAGGCGGCGAAGCCGAACCTCTGGGACGACGTCGAGTACGCGCAGAAGATCAGCAGCCAGCTGGTGCACCGCCAGGCCGAGCTGCGCAAGATCACCGACCTGCGCCAGCGCGTGGAGGACCTCGAAGTCCTCTACGAGCTCAGCGAGGACGAAGGCGATCAGGCCGGGCTGGACGAGGCCGACGGCGAGCGCAAGCGGCTGAAGAAGGAGCTCGACGCCCTCGAGGTCCGCACGCTGCTGTCCGGCGACTACGACGAGCGGGAAGCCGTCGTCACCGTCCGGGCCGAAGCGGGCGGGATCGACGCCGCCGACTTCGCCGAGATGCTCATGCGGATGTACGTGCGCTGGGCCGAGCGCCACGAATACCCGGTCGAGGTCTACGACACCTCCTACGCGGAAGAGGCCGGCGTCAAGCAGGCGACCTTCCGCATCAACGCGCCCTACGCCTACGGCACGCTGTCGGTCGAGCAGGGCACGCACCGGCTGGTGCGGATCTCGCCGTTCGACAACCAGGGCCGGCGCCAGACGTCGTTCGCCGGTGTCGAGGTGCTGCCGGTCGTGGAGGAGACCGACCACGTGGAGATCCCGGAGAAGGACATCCGCGTCGACGTGTTCCGCTCCTCCGGTCCCGGCGGGCAGAGCGTGAACACCACCGACTCCGCGGTCCGCATCACCCACGCTCCCACCGGGATCGTGGTCTCCTGCCAGAACGAGAAGTCGCAGCTGCAGAACAAGGCCGCCGCGCTGCGCGTGCTCCAGTCGAAGCTGCTGGCCCGCAAGAAGGAAGAGGAGCGCGCCGAGCTCAACGCGCTCAAGGACAGCGGCTCCAGCTGGGGCAACCAGATGCGCTCCTACGTGCTGCACCCGTACCAGATGGTCAAGGACCTGCGGACCGAGTTCGAGGTCGGCAACCCGGACGCGGTGCTCGACGGGCAGATCGACGGGTTCCTGGAAGCGGGCATCCGCTGGCGCCGCCAGCAGGACGGCTGATCTCGCCCGGAAGGATCAAGAGCCGTCGCGCGCGGTCCCTAGCGCATCGGGACCACGCGCGTCCGCGAGACCGCGCGGGACCGCCCGCTCGGGTGAAGCCCGCCCGGGCCCCGGGATTTCCGCGCGCATTCGTCGATCATGGGTTGACCTGCGAAGAGACGGCCGATCACGAGCTCGATCGGCGCTGGTCCGGGTGAGCCGTCGTCCCCCGAAAGGTCGCAGGTAAACTCACGCCCCGTGATCCGGCTTGAGCACGTGTCCAAGGGATACAAAACCTCGACCCGCCCCGCGCTCGACGACGTCTCCGTGGGTGTCGGCAAAGGCGAATTCGTGTTCCTCATCGGCCCTTCCGGCTCGGGGAAGTCCACGTTCCTGCGGCTACTGCTCCGCGAGGACGTGCCGACCCGCGGCCGGGTGTTCGTGGCCGACTGGAACGTCGCGAAACTCCCGCGGCGCCGAGTGCCGCGGCTACGACAGCGAATCGGCTGCGTGTTCCAGGACTTCCGGCTGCTCACCAACAAGACCGTCGCCGAGAACGTCGCGTTCGCGCTGGAGGTCATCGGCAAGCCCCGGCACACCATCCGCAAGGTGGTGCCCGAGGTCTTGCAGCTCGTCGGCTTGGAAGGCAAGGCCGACCGGATGCCGAACGAGCTCTCCGGTGGCGAGCAGCAGCGCGTGGCGATCGCGCGGGCGTTCGTGAACCGGCCGCTGGTGCTGCTGTGCGACGAGCCCACGGGCAACCTCGACCCCGACACCAGCCAGGACATCATGTTGCTGCTGGAGCGGATCAACCGCACCGGCACCACGGTGATCATGGCGACGCACGACCACTCGATCGTGGACTCGATGCGGCGTCGAGTCGTGGAACTGAGCCTCGGCAAAGTGATCCGCGACGACGCCCGCGGCGTCTACGGCGTCGGTCGCTGAGCAGCCCCGCACCCCCGAACCCAGCCAGGAAGCACACACCAAGATGCGCGCGAGCTTCGTATTCAGCGAGGTCGTCAACGGCCTTCGGCGCAACGTGACGATGACCATCGCCATGATCCTCACCACGGCCATCTCGGTCGGCCTGCTCGGTGGCGGTCTCCTGGTGGTCCGGTTGATCGACCGGATGCAGGAGGTCTACCAGGACCGCGTCGAGGTCGTGGTGTTCA
The DNA here is from genome assembly GCF_014203325.1 of Saccharopolyspora gloriosae. Lineage (NCBI taxonomy): Bacteria > Bacillati > Actinomycetota > Actinomycetes > Pseudonocardiales > Pseudonocardiaceae > Saccharopolyspora > Saccharopolyspora gloriosae. The sequence goes on from NZ_JACHIV010000001.1 coordinate 645,650, forward strand.
TGACCGATGACGTCAGCGCCAACGACCCGGACTGCACCCAGCAGCCCTGCGCGAACCTCAAGTCCGAACTGACCCGCTCGTCCGGCGTGGACTCGGTGAAGTACGAGAACCGGGAAGCCGCGTTCCAGAACTTCAACAAGGTCTTCGAGACCATGCCCGAGCTGCGCGACGTCGCCCGCGTCGAAGCGATGCCCGCCTCGCTGCGGGTGAAGCTCACCGACCAGGAGCGCTTCGGCGCGATCCAGCAGAAGTTCGAAGGCCAGCCCGGCGTGGACAGCGTCGTCGACCAGGCCGACTACCTGGACCGGCTGTTCAGCGTGCTCAACGGCGTGCGCAACGCGACCTTCTCGATCGCGCTGGTGCAGGCGGTCGGTGCGCTGCTGCTGATCTCCAACACCATTCAGCTCTCCGCGTTCACGCGGCGAACGGAGACCGGCATCATGCGGCTGGTGGGGGCGACGCGCTGGTACACCCAGCTGCCGTTCCTCCTGGAAGCGATGGTGTCCGGTCTGATCGGTGCGCTGCTGGCCGTCGTCGGACTGCTGATCTCGAAGGCGGCGTTCATCGACAGGGTCATGTCGCCGGTGTTCGGCACCGGCATCATCCCCGAGATCGGCTACGGCGACATCGCCGCGGTGTCCCCGATCATGCTGCTGGTGGCGGCGGCGATCTCCGCGACGACCGGTTACGTGACGCTGCGGCTGTACGTGCGGCTCTAGACCGGACCGCCTTCTCGATCGAGCGGCTGCGCTCGCGTGTTCCGCACGCGGACGCAGCCGCTTCGTCGTGCCGGGGCAGGGTGGTGTGAGAACTCGGTTGACCGCGGGTCTTAAAGTGCAGGCATGGTGAAGGAACGCGGGCGCAAGCCGATCGCGCAGAACCGCAAGGCGCGGCACGACTGGTCGGTGCTGGACACCTACGAGGCCGGGATCGTGCTGACCGGCACCGAGGTGAAGAGCCTGCGACAGGGCAAGGCGTCGCTGGTGGACGCGTTCGGCACGGTCGACCACGGCGAGGTGTGGCTGCGCAACGCGCACATCCCGGAGTACACCGAGGGCACGTGGACCAACCACGAACCGCGGCGCTCCCGGAAGCTGCTGCTGCACCGGGGTGAGATCCTCCGCCTCGTCGGCAAGATCAAGGAGAACGGGCTGAGCCTGGTCCCGCTGTCGATGTACTTCTCCGACGGCAAGGCCAAGGTCGAACTGGCCCTGGCGCGCGGCAAGAAGGCGCACGACAAGCGCCACGACATGGCCAAGCGGGACGCCGACCGCGAGATGCAGCGCCACATCGGCAGGATCCGCAAAGGACGGGTGTGAGCCCGCTCGCCGGACCGGCCACCGACGTGGACGTGCGCGGCTGGCTCGACGAGCTCGGCATCCCCGGCCTCGTCGACCTGCACACCCACTTCCTGCCGGAGCGGATGCTGCACAAGGTGTGGGCGTACTTCGACCAGGCGCGCACGCACTACGGCATGGACTGGCCGGTGCAGTACCGCCACGACGAACCCACCCGGCTGCGGCTGCTCGACGAGCTCGGGGTGACGACGTTCGCCCCGCTGGTCTACCCGCACAAGCCCGGCATGGCGGAGTGGCTCAACTCGTGGGCGCTGGACTTCGGGCACCGCACACCGGGCGCCGTGCCGACGGCGACGCTGTACCCGGAGCCGGGCATGGCGGGGTCGATGCGCGACGCCCTCGACGCGGGGGCGCGGTGCGTGAAGGTCCACGTGCAGGTCGGTGGTTTCGACCCGCGCGACGACCTGCTCGACGAGGTGTGGGGCGTGCTCGCGGAAGCCGCGGTGCCCGTCGTGATCCACTGCGGGCACGGCCCGATCCGGGGCGAGCACACCGGGCTCGACGTGTTCGGCGAAGTGCTGCGACGGCACCCGTCGCTGACCGTCGTGCTGGCCCACGCCGGGATGCCGGACTACGAGGCAGCGCTGCGGCTCGTGGAGAGCTTCCCGCGCGTGCACCTGGACACGACGATGGTCGGAGTGGCGTTCAGCGAGCGGTTCGCCCCGCTGCCCGCCGACTGGCCAGCGCGGCTCGTGCCGGTGCGGGACCGGATCGTGCTGGGCACCGACTACCCGAACATCCCGTACCCCTACGCCGACCAGCTCGCCGCCATCGCCGGCTGGGCCGCCGCCGACGAGCGGTTGGGGGCGGAGTTCCTGCGCAGCGTGCTGCACGACGCGCCGAGCCGACTTCTGGGTCTGTGACCTGCGGAAAAACAATTACCCGATATTGGAATGATCCGCCGGGGCGGTGACGTTATGCTGTACGGAACGCGCGGCCGGGAAGGTACGGCCGCTACGAGGGGGTGAACGGTTTCGACTCCGGACGTAGATCCAAGGGAAGCGTGCCGGTGCAGGCGGGAGACCACCGAGAGCGTCGCCGCAATTTAATAAGCGCCGACAAGAGTCAGCGCGAGTTCGCCCTCGCCGCCTGAGCGAGGAGCGACTCTGTCGGACCGGGAACGCCTCCGTCCCGGAATCCGGCATCGACTAGGAGGCTCTTACCGCCAGGTCCGGCCGCGGGACCTGGTGGGACATCGAACAGCGGCTGGGCTCGTCACCTCGGCTAGTTCGCGAGACCGAGGGAGCCAAGCAGAGGCATAGCGGACTGCGCACGGAGAAGTCTTGGTGAAGCGACGGAGGACCCGGGTTCGATTCCCGGCACCTCCACTTGGAGCCTGGTTGACGCCTTTGGCGTCTTCCCGGCTCCTTTTTGTTCGTACGGGGGCCGAGCCCCCGTAGGCCCCCACGGTGCGGTGGCTGGGTGGGGAGGTGCTCCTTGCGTTGTGTGTGGGTTGGGCTGGGTGGGAACCAGCTTGAGGTGGGGTGATGTGGCCTCGGCCTCGCCTTCGCGTTCGCTCGGCCTCGGGCTTCGCCTCGGACTTGGCTTTCGCCTCGGACTTGCCTTTGGTTTGGGGGTGGGGCTTTGTTTTTGTTTGTGTGGTCAGGTCTGGGGTGGGGGGTTGTGGTGGGGGGTCAGTAGGGCTAGTAGGGCGCTTGTTGCTAGTAGGGCGGCTAGGGTTGCGTAGCCGTGGGGGAGGGTGGCGAGGGTGGCGACTCCTGCTACCAGGAGTGGGCCGCCTGCGTCGCCCAGTTCTCGTCCTAGTTCGGCGGAACCCATGGTCTGGCCCATCCGTTCCTCGGGAGTGGCGGCGGCCAGGGCTGCGAAGCCGAGCGGCGTGATCAGACCCGTGCCCGCGCCGATGAGCGCGGCGGCGACCAGCACGCCTGCCAGGCCGTGCAGCATCGCGGCGGCGAGGCCGACCGCCGTGATGAGCAGTCCGGTGATCAACCCGGTGCGGGTGGTCAGGCGCCCTTCGTCCAGCGCCCGGCCGACCCGGGGCTGGACGACGGCGGCCGTCGCGGCGAGCACGGAGACGGCGGTGCCCGTCGCGATGGTGCCGAGTCCCGCTGCCGCGCCGGTGACGGGCAGGAATCCGACACCGACCGACAGCGCCGCGGTCGCGGCGGCGAGGGACGCGGTGGGCCCCAGGAAGGAACGGTCGGCCACCCGTCGGGCGAGGTCGGCGAGCGTCTGCCGCTCGCGGGGCAGCGGAGGCACCGCGGGCACCGCCACCGCGGCCCACACCGCGACCACCGCCGCGCACAGGGCCATCGCCGCGAACAGCAGCCGCATGCCGCCGCCCCAGACGAGAACGCCACCGAGCAGCGGGCCGAGGGTGTAGCCGATGGACTTGAAGAAGCCGTAGCTGCCGAAGGCGCGGCCCCGCCCAGCGGCCGGGTTGATGCGGGCGACCATGGCGGAAGCGGCGGGGGAGAACGCGGAGGCGGCGGCGCCTTGGCCGAACCGGGCGGCCCACAACCATTCGGGACCGGCCGCGATCACGTACAGCGCGGAAGCCGCGGCGAAGGTGATCAGGCCGCCGAGCAGGACGGGTTTGCCGCCGATCCGGTCGGCCAGCGAGCCGAAGATCGGTTTGAGCACGACCTCGGCGCCGTCGTAGAGGGCGAGCAGTCCACCCAGGACGAGCAAGGAGGTGACGGCGTCCTCGGAGAACCCGCCGAGGTTGGCCGCGATGCCGTGAGCGCCGAACGCGGTGGTGAAACCGGCCGCGTACAGCGGCCACATCGCGCGCTTGGTGGCCGCCGGGGACAGGGGCTGTCGGATCACGATGCGCCTTCGTCGGTCAGGTGCAGCGCGTTGAAGACGCGTTCCGCGTAGTCCTCGCAGGCCGCGGTGCAGTGCTTGAGGCGTTCAGCGGCCTCGGCCGCTTCCGGCGCCCCGAAGACGTCCCGGACGGTCAGGTCCCGGTGCCAGCGGCGCAGCCGTTCCAGGCTCTGCTCCTCTTCCTCCAGCTCGGCCAACGTGAACTTGGCCGTGCGGATCTCCTTGGCGAGCTCGTCCTCGAACTTGCCGCAGTCCGCGAGGAATTCCGCCCAATCCGCCGACCGGGCGGCGGTGAACATCTCCCGGAAGCGGGCGGCGTCCGCGTCGGTGCGGCCGGACGCCTGCAACGTCACGCCCTGCCCGCCGGCGCCGTCGGTGAGTGCGCGGGCGCGCTGCACGCCCTCGGTGAAGGCGGGCACCTCCGGCACGGCCCACACGCCCTGCCCCAGCGACAGCGCGCCGATCTTGCGCAGCTCCCGCCACACCGCCACCCGGTGCCGGGACGGATCCGCGGGCAGCTTGATGACCAAGATCAGCCACGACACTTCTTCGTCTGTCACAGCGCCGAAAGTAGCACGCGTTACATCGTCAGCAGTAGCGCTCGGGCGTGCGCGGTTTCACGGTGCGTGGCGAAGCGTCGCTGCGAGTGCTTGATTGTTTACGAAAAGGTTGCGAAAGCAGGTTTCGGGGTCGTCGGTGATTGTCGGCCGGTCGTGTCGGGCGTCACGCTGAGGGCGTTGCCTACTGGGTAGTAGGTTTCGGTTTGCACTCAACGAGGAGTTGCCCGTGAACCTCCGTCCGTTCCAGCGCGCGGCTGCGACCGTGGTGACCACCGTGGTCGGGGTGTCGTTCGCCGTTGCGACCGCGTCCGCCGCCGACGCTGAGGAGCGTCCGCCGTTCTACGAGCCGCCCGCCGAGTTACCGGGGAGCAACGGTGACCTGGTGCGCTCCGAACCGTCCGAGTACTTCCTGGACCCGCTGAAGGCGATCAAGGTCGATGCGGACGTGCAGCGGGTGATGTACCGCTCCAGCGATCGCGGCGGCGCGCCGATCGCGGTGACCGGCACGGTCATCACGCCGAACGGCGAGTGGACGGGGGAGGGCGAACGTCCCGTCGTCGGCTACGCGCCGGGAACCCAGGGCATCGCCGACCACTGCGCGCCGTCCCGGCAGCTCGCCAACGGCACCGAGTACGAAGGCGTCTTCGTGAAGGCCATGCTCAGCAAGGGCTATGCGGTCGCCATGACCGACTACCAGGGCCTCGGGACGCCGGGCGTGCACACCTACATCAACCGCGAGGTCAGCGGCAACGCGGTGCTCGACGCGGTGCGCGCCGCGCAGCGGCTGCCCGGGGCGGACGTGCCCGACGACGGGCCGGTGGTGCTCTACGGCTACTCCCAAGGCGGTGGCGGTGTGGCCGGGGCGGCCGAGCTGGCCTCGTCCTACGCACCGGAGCTCGACATCCGGGGGGCCGCGGCCGGTGCCGTGCCCGCCGAGCTCGGCGGGGTCGGCGCGAACCTCGACGGCGGCTTCTACGCCGCGTTCCTCGGCTACGCCGTGGCGGGGGTCGCCGCCGGTTACGACATCGACCTCGAGCCCTACCTCAACGAGAAGGGCGAGCAGTTCCGCGACGACGTCGAGAACTCGTGCACCATCGACGGGATCGCGCAGTTCGCGTTCGCGCAGACGAAGGACTTCACCGAGGACGGCAGGCCGCTGACCGACTACCTGGCGGAGGAGCCGTTCGCGACCGCGGTCGGCGAGCAGCGGATCGGCAACGGCAAGCCCGCCTTCCCCGTGCTGATCGGGCAGAGCCGGCTGGACGACGTGATCCCCTTCGAGCAGTCCGAGACCCTCGCCGGCGAGTGGTGCGCCCAAGGGGCGGACGTGCAGTTCGCGCCGAACCTCGGGCCGACCCACATCGGTGGTGCGATCGCCTCTTTCCCGCGCGCGTTCGCGTGGCTCGACGACCGCCTCACCGGTGAGCCGACCACGCCGAACTGCGGGAACGCGGAGCAGGCTCCGGTCGACCCGGAGATCCCCGTCGACGAGCGGCAGCCGCTGCTGCCCCAGCTGTCCGAGCGGTTGGACCTCGACTGAGCGAGGGGCCGGGCGCCGTCCGTGCGCCCCGGCCTTCCGCATGCCGGCCGCGTGCCGTCCCTTCCCGCTCGGAGGGACGGCACGCGGCCGTTTCGGTCCCCGCCGTCGCCGGGCGGCGGGGCGGTCGCGTTCCTACGTTCCCGGTGCCGGGTGGGCGGGCGCGGTGGACAGCGGGTGGACCTCCGACACCTGCAAGGGGCGGCCGGGAAGTTCGGTCGCGTGCCGGTGCGGGCGCAGGCCGTCGAGCATGATGTGCAGCGCCCGTTCCGCGATGCGCTGCTGGGCAGGGTCCGTCGGGCGGCGCAGCAGCATCGAGTACATCGCCGCGATGTCGCCGGCGCCCACGTCCGTGCGCAGCGAGCCCTCGGCTTGCGCGGTGCCGACCACGCCTTCCAGGATTTCCAGCAGGGAGTCCCGGAGTCCCTGGGTGACCTGGTCGCCTTTGACGACGTCCCAGGCGCGCGGTGAGGTCATGCCGAGGCGGACGCTGAGCTGCAGCTCGTCGGAGCTCTTGAGCAGCCGCACCAGTGCGTTCCAGCCGGTCGTTTCCTCGGTGGCCGCCGCCTGCGCGTGCGTGAGCGCGTTGGTGAAGTTGTCCCTGGCGACGGCGCGGATCAGCGCCTCGCGGTCGGGGAAGCGCCGGTAGAGGGTGCCGACTCCGACTCCGGCCCGGCGCGCGATCTCCTCCATCGGGGCGTCGGGACCTTCGGCGGCGAAGATCGCCTTGGCCGCGTTGATGATCTGGTCGCGGTTGCGGCGTGCGTCGGCGCGCAGCGGGAGTTCGCCTTCCGGTGCCGAAATGTCCGAGTTCACCGGTGGATTCTCGCATCCACCCGTTCGCAGGTGGACGGAGTGCTTCCGCTTCAGTACTTTCGAGTGTAAGCGGAAGGTTTTCTTCCATATTGGGAGGTCGCACCATGCCCGACGTCACCGACGACGCAGTGCGGGAGTTCCCCGTCGCGCGGCGATGCCCGTACGCACCACCCGAGGAGTACGCGCAGCTGCGCGACTCGGCGCCGGTGTCCCAGGTCAGAACGCCGACGGGCTCGACGGCGTGGGTGCTCACCCGGCACGAGGACGTCCGCTTCGCGCTGTCCGACCCGAGGTTCAGCGCCGACCGGCGCAACCCGGCGTTCCCGTTCCTCGCCGCCGGTCAGCAGGAATCGATCAGCGCGTTCCGGCCGAACATGCTGTCCATGGACGAGCCGGAGCACGGGCCGGTGCGGCGTTCCGTGCTGGGCGAGTTCACCGTGCGGCGGATGCGGGAACTGCGGCCCCGGATCCAGCGGATCGTCGACGACTGCCTCGACTCGATGCTCGCCGGGCCGAAGCCCGCCGACCTGGTCGCAGAGCTGGCGCTGCCGGTGCCCTCGCTGGTGATCTGCGAGCTGCTCGGCGTCCCGTACGCCGACCACGACTTCTTCCAGGAGCGCTCCTCGGCGATGCTGCGGCGCAGCACCGGGGCCGAGGAGCGCGTGCGGGCCGCGGCGGAGGTGCGGTCGTTCCTCCGCGACCTGATCACCGCGAAGAAGTCCGCTCCGGGCGAAGACCTGCTGAGCCGCCAGCTCGCCAAGCAGCGCGAGGAGGGCGTCGAGGACGACGAGGCCCTGGTCGCGATGGCCACGCTGCTGCTCGTCGCCGGGCACGAGACGACCGCGAACATGATCTCGCTGGGCACCCTCACGCTGCTGGAGAACCCCGACGACATCGCGGCCATCAGGCAGGACCCGCGGCGCACGCTCGGCATGGTCGAGGAACTGCTGCGCTACCTGACGATCGTGGAGACGGTGACCTCGCGGGTGGCGACCGCCGACGTCGAGGTCGGCGGCACGCGCATCCGCGAGGGCGAGGCCGTCATCGCGCTCGGCCACACCGCCAACCACGACCCGGCCACGTTCCCGGAACCGGCCGAGTTCGACATCGATCGCGGAGCCCGCCAGCACGTGGCGTTCGGCTACGGGCCGCACCAGTGCCTCGGGCAGAACCTGGCGCGGATGGAGCTGCAGATCGTGTTCGACTCGCTGTTCGCCCGGGTCCCGTCGCTCGCGCTGGCGGTGCCGCGCGACGAGCTGCCGTTCAAGGACGACGCCGTCATCTACGGCGTGTACTCGATGCCGGTCACCTGGTAGCGCCGGGGCGCTTCACCAGGCCGCGCGTTCCAGCGGGTTCGGGTCCGCGACCACCTCGGGTGGCCGTCCGAACCGCCGCACGGGCCGCCGGGGCGTGGTGTGGCGCTCCCAGCCGGGGTCGCCGGAGGTGGCGAAGCGGACCCAGGCGGCGTGGACCTCGGCGCCCAGCTCGGACGGGGGGCCCGCGCCGAGCAGGGTGTTCGGGCCGTGCAGGCCCGGGTCGTCGGCGATGTCGAAGACGAACGGCAGCTCCACGCCGTGCGCGGCGCCCAGCGATCCGCCGAGCGCCGAGGAGCGCCAGGCGAACTCGTAGCGGTAGGTCGCCGCCGCGTGCGCGGAGTGCGCGTCGGCGAGCGCGCGGGTGCCGGCGCCGAACAGGGCGTCGCCGAGCACCGCCGACCGCAGCTCACCCGCGGCGGCGGACGGCCGTTGCGCCCGGTACGCCGCGACGAGCCGGTCCGGGGCCGGATGGGCTTGCGCCGCAACGGACCGCACGTCGTCCATGGTGGACTTCGCCAGGTCGCCGCTCGGGGCCAGGTAGAGGTTGCCTTCTTCGGCGTTGTTCCCGACGAGCAGGTCGATGCCGGCGCCCGCCCCGGCGGCGACCGACGTCCCGGGCTGCCGTGGCAGCACCAGGCCGAACGGGCTGAGCCGCAGCAGCGGATCGGGCCGCCCGTCGATCGCGAGGTCCAGCCCGCGCAGCCGCGCGGTCGCCGCGAGCAGCCGCTCGTCGGGTACCTCGGCGAGCTCCGCGATCGGCCTGTCCAGGACCGCGCCGAGCCGGTTCGCGACGAGTTCCGCCTGCGCGGGCACGAACGCGCCGAGCCCGTTGCCGCTCTGGACGATCACCCGGCGGAACAGGCCGCCGCCCGCGTGCTCGGCCAGGGCCGCGCCGACGATGGTGGCCCCGGCGGACTGCCCGAACAGCGTGACGTTGCCCGGATCGCCGCCGAACGCCTCGATCTCCTCCTGCACCCAGCGCAGCGCGGCCAGCACGTCGAGCAGTCCCCGGTTGTCCGGAGCACCCGGCAGCGCGAGCCATCCGGGGGCGCCGAGCCGGTAGTTCAGCGTCACCAGGACCACGCCGTCGCGGGAGAACCCGGCGCCGTCGTAGAGCGCGGCCTGCGCCGAACCGGAGGTGAAGCCGCCGCCGTGCACGAACACCATCACCGGCAGTCCGCGGGTGGCGGTGTCCGGCGTCGACACCGTCACCGTCAGGTAGTCCTCGCCGCGGACCCAGCCGGGGCCGAAGAACGGCGCCATGTCCAGCGCGCCGAACGCCCGCTCCGACTGCGGCGCGGTGGGGCCCGGCCGCGCCGCGTCCCGCTCCCCGTCCCAGCGCGGAGCGGGCCGGGGAGCGGCGAAGCGGGCGGGGCCGACGGGTGCGGCGGCGTACGGAATCCCGGAGAACACCAGGCCGTCCCCGTGCCGCCTCCCCCGGACCCGGCCCGCCGCGGTCGTCACCGAGGTCATCGGTCGCTCCGCTCCGGCCGGTCGAACGCGGCCCAGTCGACGATCTCGAAGCGGTCCCCGGCGCGGCGGACCTCCGCGGCGCCGTGCCCGCCGAAGTGCGCGGGCACGACCAGCGCGGTGCCGTCCGCCGCGAACTCCAGCAGGCGCCGCCGGGAGGCGCGGGCGGCGGCCGGGTCCTCGTCGAAACCGCAGTTGTGCACCGGGTCCCGCAGCTGAACCGGGGTGTGCAGCAGGTCCCCGATGAACACCGCGCGGTCCGAACCGGAACTCAGGTGCAGCACCGACGAACCGGGCGTGTGCCCCGGAGCGGGCAGCAGCCGCAGGTTCTCGTCGATGACCCGCTCGCCCTCCCACAGCTCGGTGAGACCGGCCTCGTGCACGGGCGCGACGCTGTCCTCGAACACGTTCTGGTGGCTGCGCGCGCTCTTCGGCCGGTGCTCGCCCAGCGGGTTCCAGTAGTCGAAGTCGAGCCGCGGCAGCAGGTAGGTGGCGCGGGGGAAGGTCGGCACCCAGTCCCGGCCGACGAGCCGCGTGTTCCACCCGACGTGGTCCACGTGCAGGTGCGTGTTGATCACGATGTCGACCTCGTCCGGGTCGACGCCCGCGGCGGCGAGGCCGTCGAGGTAGCCGGTGTCGAGGTGCCGCCAGTGCGGCGAGTACGGCCGCTCCTTGTGGTTGCCGACGCCGGTGTCGACGAGGATCGTGCGGCCCGCGCTGCGCAGCACCCAGGTCTGCACGGCCGCGGTGAACCCGTTGTCGTCGGGCGACCAGAAGTCCGGCGCCAGCCAGGACCGCTCGGCCTCGAACACGTCGGCAGGGATCTCGGGGAAGAACTCGTCCATGCCCATCGCGCGCCCGTGGAACTCCAGCACTCGCGTGACTTCGACGTCTCCCAGCGTGATGCTCTGCATGCCGAGAACTGTGCGCCGCGCACCAGGTCGCGGGGTATCCGTCACGTGACCGCACCTGCGCGAGCAGGGCTACAGTCGGTGGGCGGGAGGCGGTTGTGCAGCAGATCATCGGCCGGGACGCGGAGCTCGCGAGGGTGCGGCGGGCAGCCCGGAAGACCGGGCAGGTGCTGATCGTCACCGGCGACCCGGGCATGGGCAAGACGACGCTGCTCGACGCGGCGGCCGAACCGCGCGCGCTGCGGGCCACCGGCAGCGAGAGCGAGGCGAACCTCGCGTTCGCCGGACTCCACCAGCTGCTCGCGCCGGTCCTGCACCGGGCGCCGGAGTCGTCGCGGCTGCTCGCGGCGTTCGGCGCGGGGGAGCGCTCGGCCGAACCCGACGTGATGCGCCTGGCCCTGGAAGTGCTGGAGCTGCTGTCCGACACCGGTGGGCTGCTCGTCGTCGACGACGCGCACTGGCTGGACCGCGCCAGCCTGGAGGTGCTCGCGTTCCTGGCCCGCAGGCTCGACGCGGAGCCGCTGAGCCTGCTCGTCGGCGCCCGCGAGGACCAGCCGCTGCCCGGCTTCGACGGCCTCCCGGTGCTGTCCCTGGAACCGCTCGGGGACCTCGACGCGAACCGCGTCCTCGACGGGCTGCCGCGGCCGCCGACCGGCGCGCACCGGCTGCGGGTGCTGGCGGAAGCCGGGGGCAATCCGCTGGCGCTGGCCGAGTTCGCCGCCGTGCCGCAGGAGACCGGTCCGGGGCCGCTGGTCACCACCGAACGATTGGAGAAGATCTTCGCCGCGCGGGCGCAGGAACTGCCGCAGGAGAGCGGGGAACTGCTGCTGGTGCTGGCCGCCGCCGACACCGCGGACCCGGTGCGGGTGCCGGAATCCGGTTGGGAACCGGCGGAACGAGCCGGGCTGGTGCGCTGGACGGGCTCCCGCTACCGGTTCCGGCATCCGCTGGTCAGGTCCGCGCTGTACCACTCGGCGCCGGTCGCGCGGCGGCGCCGGGCGCACCTCGTGCTGGCGGCGGCGACCGCGGACGAACCGGACCGGCGCGCCTGGCACCTGGCCGCCGCCGCGAGCGGGCCCGATGAGGACGTCGCCGCGCTGCTGGAGGACACCGCCGGGCGCGCCCGCCGCCGGGGCGGCTACGCGGCCGCGGCGACGGCGCTGGAACGCGCCGCCGAGCTGAGCCCGGACCGCGGGCAACGCGCCCGGCGGCTCGTGCTGGCGACGGACGCGGCGCTGTTCACCGCCCAGGCCGGGTGGCTGGAGGACTTGGCGGCGCGGATCGCGGACCTCACCGACGAGCCGGAACTGCTGGCCGTCGCCGCGCTGCGGGCCGGGCAGGCGCTCAGCGTCACCACCCGGCACGCGGCGGCCTTCGCGCAGCTGTCCCGCACCGCGACCGCGCTGGCGCGGCAGGCCCCGGACACCGCGCTCACGGCGTTGGCGGGCGCGGCCGTCGTCGCCTACTACTCGGCGGAACCCGGCCGCCGCGAGCAGGTGCTCGCCGCGCTGCGGCAGATCCCCGGCCCGCAGGACCCGGTGACCAGGGCGTGGGTGCTGACCGTGGCGGATCCGGTGGGCAGCAGGGCGGAAGTGCTGCCGCTGCTGCCCGAGCTCGGCGCCGCCGAGTCCGGTCCGGGGCAGGCCATCGCGGTGGCGACCATCGCGTGGCTGCTCGACGAGGCACCGCTGGCGGAGCGGCTGTTCGAGCAGGCCTTCGACCAGTGGCGGCTCCGGGGCCCGCTGCCGGAAGGGCTCGGCTGCGCGCACGGGTGGACGCTGTTCGACACCGGCGGCTGGGCGCGGGTCAGGACCATCGCGGCCGACGCGGTGAGCAACGGCGCCCGCGCCGAACTCCCGCACGTCATCGCCGGGTCGAAGACGATGGACGGTGCCGTGCTGGCCTTGCGCGGCGACTCGGTGCGAGCCGGCGAGCTGGCCACCGATGCACTGTCCATGGTGGACCCCGCGGGGAGCCGGATGGTCGCGGTGCGGGCCAGGTACGTGCTGGGCATGATCGCCGCGGCCGACGGCGACCACGCCGCCGCCTACGCGCAGTTCCGCCGGATGTTCACCGCCGACGGGGAGTTCGAGCACTACCACCAGTCGGCGGTGGCGCTGCCCGAACTGGCCGCAGCCGCGGCACGCCTCGGGACGCCGCACGACGCCGAACGCGTCGTGCGGGCCGCCGCGGAACTGCTGGGCGGCGGTGCCTCGGCGCGGATGCGGGCGCTGCTCGACCACGCACGCGCGATGCTCGCCGACGATCCGGAGCCGCTGTTCGCCGCCGCGCTCGCCGACCCCCGCACCGGGCAGTGGCCGTTCGAACGCGCGCGGACCCTGCTGCACCAGGCCGAATGGCTTCGCCGCGCCCGCCGCATCACCGAGTCCCGCGCTCCGCTGGCGGAAGCGCTGGAGACGTTCCGCAGGCTCGGCGCCCGCCCGTGGGCCGCCAGGGCCGAGGCGGAGCTGCGGGCCTCCGGCGGCGCGGACCCCGGCCCGGCCGCCGCCGACGTGCTCGACGAGCTCAGCCCGCAGCAGCAGGAGATCATCCGGCTGGCCGCGCGCGGCCTCACCAACCGGGAGATCGGCGATCGGCTGTTCCTGTCCCCGCGCACCGTGGGTTCGCACCTGTACCGGTCGTTCCCGAAGCTCGGCGTCAGCACCCGCGGCCAGCTGCGCGACCTGCTGCCGAACTAGCCGGTCACTCGTCGGCCTCCTCCAGGGCGCCGATCCACAGGTAGTCGCGGGCGCGCGTCGTGGCGACCAGCAGTTGTCGTTGCAGCGCTTCGAGTTCGTCGCGGTGGAAGCCGATGGGCCGGTGCTCGTCGGGCAGGAACACGGCGCGGAACTCGAAGCCCTTCGCCTCCTGCAACGTCCCCACCCGCACCGCCGCCGACGACCGGTGGGTGAGCCGACCTGCCCGGAAATCGTTGCGGCGCAGCACTTCCAGCCACTCCTCGGCGGCCGAGCGGGTGCGGGTGAGCACGGCCGCTCCGGTGTCGTCGCCGAGTTCGCGCAGCGCCGCCAGCAGCGCCTCCTGCTGCGCGGAGCCGTTCCACCGCACCACCTTGCCGCCGCTGAGCACCGGCAACGCCGAGCGCAGCGTCAACGGCGGGCCGCCGTCGATGTCGTCGAACCGGTTCACCGCGTCGAGCTCACCGGCGGCCTCGACGATCGCGGCCCGGTTGCGGTAGTTGCGGCGCAGCACCTCGCTGCGGCCGCGCAGCGACACCCCCGCCTCCGACAGCCGCCAGCCACCGGCGAACACCTGCTGCTGCCCGTCCCCGACCAGCAGCAACCGGTTCGGGCCCTCGCCGCTGACGGCGTGCACCAGCCGCAGGCCGACCAGCGTCAGGTCCTGCACCTCGTCGACCGCCACCACCGAATAGCCGCGACCCAGGGGTTTGCGGCCGAGCTCGTCCCACGCGCGGATCAGCACGTCGTTGCGGTCGTAGATGCCGCGTTCGCACAGCTCCCGCTCGTACTCGCAGTAGAACTCCCAGACGTGGGCCCGGAAAGCGGGGCTGAGCTGGCCGCCGCGACCCCGCCGCGGAGCGGACTTGTACGACTCCAAGGTGCCCAGGCCGCGGCCCTTGATCACCCGGTCGATCTCGTCCTTCCAGTAGTGCCGCGAGGGTCGCGCGCTCGCCAGCGGCCCGGGGCGCCCCGAGCGCTCCCACACCGCGGCGAACGCCGCCTCCACCCGCGGTTCGTCCACTTCCGCGTCCCGGCCGCGTTCGGCGAGCAGGTCCGCGGCCCACGCGTGCAGGTTCCGGAACTCCACGCGGTGCGCCACCTGCGGCGCCAACGCGCGGAACTGCTCGCGGGCGAGCTCCGGCAACACGTCCAGGTGCGTGGTGAACAGCAGCTTGCCGGGGCTGCGCCGCGCCAAGTACGCCAACCGGTGCAGTGCCAGCGTCGACTTCCCGGTGCCCGCCGGGCCCGAGATCCGCGCCGGCCCGCCGTACTGCCTGCGCACCGCGCCGAGCTGCGCGTCGTCCAGGAACAGCCGCCAGTCCAACGCGGAATCCTGCGGCGGTGACTCGGCCCGCTCCTCCGTCAGCCGCCGGACCTCGAACAGCCCGGAGGAGCGTTCCGAGGAACCCACCTCGCCCGCCGCTCGCGGCTGCGGAATCCGGTGCGGGTTCCACGCGATGGGGGTCAGGTCGAACGTGCGGTTGTCCAGGTGCCGGGCCGCGGCCAGGGCGTCCGCCGCGTCCAGCAGCGGCTCGTCCCGCACCAGCACCCGGTCCAGCTCGGACTCGGTCACCACCAGGTGCTCGCCGTCGCCTGCGGTGCCGCGCCCGCCTTCCGGGAACACCACGACGGTGCGCAGCGCGGCCTCGGTGAGCAGCCCGTGCGGCGTGGCCAGGCCCGCCAGCAGCTCCGCGGTCCACACGAACGCCGCGCGCGTCGCCTCCGGATGCGGTTCGTGCTCGCGCAGCAGCACCACCAGCACCCCGCCGGGACCGATGAGGACCACGTCCGGGCGGTTGTCCGGGGTGTGCGGGGCGAACTGGTTGAGCAGCGTGTACCAGCCGGTGCCGCGCTCCACCGCGAACCGCTCCACGACCCGCTTCTGCCAGGTCGGCAACGGGGGGCGTGCGCGGAGCTGCTCGTCGGCCTGGCGCCGCAGCCGCTCGCGGTGGTGATCGTATGTCCCTGTCACGGCGACTCCCGGATTCGCACGCAGGTGCTCTAGCGACATTACGGTCTTCCGGCGCGATTTCGAGAGTTGCGAACTCGGATCACCTTAATGTCGCAGGCGGATACGAAACTCGGGCGGAGACCTCCACAATGGACGTGTGGACCCGCTGCACGATCCTGACGACGACGCCCTGCTCGACCCGCGCCAAGCGCGGGAACTGGCCGGGCTGGTCGAGAACGCCCGCCTCGCCTCCGGTGCCGTCCGGTACGGCCGCATCGGCAAGGTGGGCGCGGCCACCGTGGTGCTCAACCAGGACAACCCGCTGCCCACCGCGAACCACGCCTGCGGCCTGTGGGGAACGCTGGCGGAGGTCGCCACGACGCTGCTCACCCTGGAGCAGTCCTTCGCCGACGCCGGCCGCTCCGAGGCCGTCGTGTACGCCTCGCCCACCACGGTCGGGGAGATCGAAGGCATCGCCGACGACTCCGGCTGGCGCGCGGTGGAGGAGAACATGGCGCTGCTGCACCGCAGCCGCAAAACCCCCACCAGCCCCGTGCGCCCCGCCACCGACGACGACCTGCGCGGCATCGCCGAACTCATCGGCGACGACGCGGGCCTGTCCGACTCGGGCGAACGACGCCTGGTGCGCACCCTGGCGCACCGCGGCGACGACCCGCGCTGCGTGCTGCGAGTCCTCGACGACCCCGAAGCCGACCGCCTGGCCGGATTCGCCCAGGGCTTCGTCGAACACGGCGTCGGCCTCGTCGAACACGCCGTGGTCCGCCCCGGCCGCAGACGCCGCGGAGCAGGTTCTTCCC
The DNA here is from genome assembly GCF_014203325.1 of Saccharopolyspora gloriosae. Taxonomy (NCBI): domain Bacteria; kingdom Bacillati; phylum Actinomycetota; class Actinomycetes; order Pseudonocardiales; family Pseudonocardiaceae; genus Saccharopolyspora; species Saccharopolyspora gloriosae. Next base: position 661,873 of record NZ_JACHIV010000001.1, read on the forward strand.
TGGTGGCGGACGTGGTGGACGAGCTCTACGCCAAGGGCGCCCGCCTCATCGCCGCCTACGACGACGAGGGAGGCCCAGCAGAACGCTTCGCGGAAACCTGCGGCTTCGAACCCGTCTACCCGGTGACCGCCTACGCCCGCCGAGTCGACGAACTGCTCGACTGACCGTTCGTGGAGCCTTCCCGGCTTGGGCGTGTGGCTGGGTTGTGGAGTCCCGCTCGGCTTGGCGTGTGGGGTCGGGTTTTAAGGCCTTCCCGGGTTTGGGCGTGTGGTTTCGGTGGTGCGTGGAATGTCGGGTTTACTGATTGCTTCCACGGCTCGTGTGGCGTGGGTGTCCGGGTAGCGGAACCTCAGTCGGTCTCTCGCTGCGGGATCTTTTTCCCGAGTGGCTCCGCCACGAGGGAAAAAGCTGTCCTCGCGAGAGACCGACTGAGAACCCGCCGGTGGTCGGCTTTGTGACGTGGGCTATTCGCTGCGCGAATACGGGCACGGCTTCGCCGCGAGGCAGGCTTGCTTCGCCGCCCACGGCACGGCCTTCGGCCGCGAGGCAGACTTCGCTTCGCTCGTCCACTGCACGGCTTCGCCGCGAGGCAGCCCGACGCTGCACGTCAAGCCGAACGGGACTCCACCCGCCCCCGCGTCAAGCCGCACTCGGCTCCGCGACCTGCACGCTCGTCAAGTCGAGCGAGACTTCGCGGCTCGGGTCAGGTGTCCGCACTCCCCGTTCGGGGTATGTCGTCGTTGGCGCTGACGAACGCAGTGCCCGAGCCCGCGGTGAGGTGGTGATCACGATGACGGCGACCATGCGGCTGCCCAAACCGGTGGCCGAGACGTGGGAGTGGCAGTTGCAGGCGGCCTGCCGGGACTTGAGCACGAGCACGTTCTTCCACCCGGAGAACGAGCGCGGCAGCGCTCGCAGCAACCGCGAGGAGCAGGCCAAGCAGATCTGCCACCGCTGCCCGGTGATGCTGTCGTGCCGGGAGCACGCGTTGGCCGTGCAGGAGCCGTACGGCGTGTGGGGCGGGCTCAGCGAGCGGGAGCGGCAGGAGCTGCTGGCGAAACGGGTGCCGAAGCAGCGCGCCGCGGCGTGAGGGCGGGGGAGCGGAGATGAGCACCGGCGTGCCCGGCGTCGATCTCGCGGAGCAGGACTTGCTGCGGGAGATCGAACAGCTGCACCTCACCCGGAACGAGACGTTCCTGCACGGTTCGCACGACGCGTTGCGCGAGCACACCGCGCGTTCGTTCGAGCTGGAGCAGGAGTACCTGCGCAGGCATCCGGACCGCGAGGTCGATCCGCGGCGGACCCGCGCGGGCGCGAGAGGAGACCCGGTTCATGGCCAGTGACGCGGACCAGCAGATCCCCGAACAGCAGTCCACCGGTCCGGCCCCAGGTCAGGGGCGCCGGAAGCCGCGCATCGTGATCGTCGGCGGCGGCCACGTCGGGCTGACGGTGGCCATGCGGCTGCAGAAGCAGCTGGAGCCCGGCGAGGCGCGGATCACGGTGATCGATCCGCAGTCGCACATGACTTACCAGCCGTTCCTGCCGGAGGCGGCGGCCGGTTCGATCGAGCCCCGGCACATCGTGGTCCCGCTGCGCCAGACGCTGCGCCGCAGCGAGGTTCTGACCGCGCAGGTCACCTGCATCGACCACGGGAAGCGCGAGCTCACCGCGACGCTCGCCGACGGCACGGAGGAGCACGTGACGTTCGACGTGCTCGTGGTGGTGCCCGGTTCGGTTTCGAAGGCGCTGCCCATTCCGGGGTTGAGCGAGCGCGGCGTCGGGTTCAAGACGATCGGTGAGGCCATCTACCTGCGCAACCACGTGCTGTCCCGGCTCGACATCGCGGCGAGCACGTCGGACGCGACGTTGCGGCGGCGCCTGCTCACGTTCGTGTTCATCGGCGGCGGTTACGCGGGCATCGAGGCGATGGCCGAGCTGGAGAGCATGTCCCGCGAGGCCGTCCGCAGCTACCGGACGTTGGACACCGGCGACATGCGCTGGATCCTGATCGAGGCCACCGGCCGCATCATGCCGGAGGTCAGCGCCCCGATGGGCGAGTACACGCGGCGCCGCCTGGAGGAGCGCGGCATCGAGGTGAAGACGGACACGACCGCCAAGTCGCTCACCGGTGGGCACGTGGTCCTCTCCGACGGCGACGAGTTCGACGCCGACACCATCGCCTGGACCGCCGGGGTCAAGCCGCATCCGATGCTGGAGGACTCGGACCTGCCCCGGGACGGCAGGGGCCGCGTCGAGTGCACCCCGAAGCTCCAGGTCCGCGGCACCGAGGACGTCTTCGCGGCAGGGGACTGCGCCGCCGTTCCGGACCTGACCAGCGACGACGCGGACGCGTTGTGCAGCCCGTCGGCGCAGCACGCGGTGCGGCAGGCGAGGGTGCTGGCCGACAACGTGGTCGCGTCGCTGCGCGGCCACGAACTGCGCGACTACCGGCACCGCCACGCCGGTTCCGTCGCGGGCCTGGGCCTGTTCCAGGGGGCCGCGGAGGTCTACGGCATCAAGCTCAAGGGCCTGCCGGCTTGGCTGCTGCACCGCGTGTACCACCTCGCGAAGCTGCCCACGCTGCGGCTGAAGGCCCGGATCCTCGGGGACTGGCTCATGGAGCTGCCGCTGAGCAGGCAGACCGTCGCCTTGGGCGAGCTGCACGATCCGCGCGCCGAGTTCGTCCGAGCCGCCAACACCCGGGGCCTCCCCAGCGAGCACGGCCGAGCAGGCTGACCACATCGGAGGTTTTTGCAGCGCACGGCCCCTTCTAGGCTCGCGGGGCCGTGCGCCCGGCCCGGATGATGATCTAAAAGGGACCCCCCTTTTCAAGCCCTCCGGGGACCTGTTGTACGGTATGCAGGCACGCGATGAACGGGACCGAAACACCGGAACCGAACACCGCACAAGTGAATCAGGGGCTGTGGCGCAGTTGGTAGCGCACTTGACTGGCAGTCAAGGGGTCACGGGTTCGAATCCCGTCAGCTCCACTCGGAGGAGTCTGGTCGACGCTGTTGCGTCTTCCCGGCTCCTTTTTGCTTGTACGGGGGCCGAGCCCCCGTAGGCCCCCACGGTGCGGTGGCCGGGGTGGGGTCGGCTTTTGCCGTTGGGGAGTGTCCTGATCTGGTCACACCCTAAGATCGCAGGTCGCACGCCCGACGCTCAGCTGAGCGTCGGGCCTGTTCTGCATCGAACCACCCCTTCCTGCGCCGTTCCGGGAGGTGGTCATGACAGGACGCGGGCGCGTCCTGTCAGAGGATTTCCAGCGGTGTCGCTCGGTCCGGCGCGGGGAAGTGCGCGTCGAGCTCGGCGAGATCGTCCGCCGACAACCGGATCTCCAGCGCCGCGTGGTTCTCCTCGACGTGGCCGCGAGTCGCAGCTTTCGGGATCGCGCACAATCCTTCGCCGGTCAGGACCCAGGCGACGGCGATCTGCGCGGACGTGACCCCGTGACGTTCCGCGATCCGTCCCAACACCGGATCTCCGAGCACGCGGCCCTGCTCGATCGGTGAGTACGCCATCACCGGCAGCTCCCGTTCTCGGCACCACGGCAGCAGGTCGAACTCGATCCCGCGCCGCGTGAGGTTGTAGAGCACCTCGTTGACCGCGCTGCCGCTGCCGCCTTCCTGCGCCCACAGCTCCCGCATGTCGTCCGAGTCGAAGTTGCTGACCCCGAAATGGCGGATCTTGCCGCTGCCGCGCAGTTCCTCGAACGCTTCGAGCGTCTCGGACAACGGCGTTCCACCTCTCCAGTGCAGCAGGTAGAGATCGAGGTGATCGGTCCCCAGCCGACGCAGGCTGCGCTCGCACGCCTCGATCGCGCCCTTCCGGTCGGCATTGTGCGGAAACACCTTGCTGACCAGGAAAACCTCGTCCCGTCGGCCGTCGATGGCCGCGCCGACCACTTCCTCGGAACCACCACTGCCGTACATCTCAGCGGTGTCGATCAGGCCCATGCCGAGGTCGAGTCCGCGCCGCAGCGCCGCGGTCTCCGCCGCGCGGTCCGAACCGCGCTCGCCCATGCCCCAGGTTCCCTGCCCCAACACGGGCAGGTCGCCGCCGGACGGCAGTCGCAGCTGTCGCATCGTTCGCACTCCGTTTCGCGTCGTCGACGGACGGCCACGCCGGTACAGGCCCTGCAGCTGCCGAGCCGTCGACTGCGTCATCGGCCGGGGCAACGGACGCACTCGGAGCGTGACCTTCTCGAAGAGCACGTCGCGCCGGGCGAAACGATTGAATTCGAAGCCACCGCAGCACAATCCGATGTCGGCGAGCAATTCGAGGGTAGCCGCCGTCCCGCGGCTGAACCACTCGCCGACGCGGCGCGGAGTCTTGCGAAGCCGGTGGACTCGTTGATGGCCTGTCGCGTGCCCGTCGTGGGGGGCGAAGCCTGGAGTTCTCACCGCGACCGCCGGTAGTACTTGAGGGGCGGACTTCGCCGGTGGGGACGGGCCTTTCGGCCGGGTACGCATGGTCGAACGGAGGTGCCCGGGGTGGATCTCCTGTTGGGACAACAGAAGAGTGGAAAACCCCAGTCGTGCTGAGAGCCCCCTGCCCCTGAAAGCGGTACGTCCCGCGTCGTCCCGCAGCGTGTTGAGCTGGGCCGTAGGGCGGCCGTACCTGGTGTGCGGGTTCGTGTTCGCCGTGTGCGCTGCGGGGCTCGTGCTCGCGGTTCGTGCGCTGTGGGCGAACCCGGGTGACCTGGAGGTCTACCGCGCTGCGGGAACAGCGGTGTTCGAGGGCCGCTCGTTGTACGAACGGCCGTTGGTCGACGGGCTGTACTTCGTCTACCCGCCCGTGGCGGGGCTGCTGTTCCTCCCGTTGGCCCCGTTGTCGATGGGTGCGGCGCAGGCCGTGTTCGTCGTGGGCGGCTGCCTCGTGCTCGTCTGCTGCGCGTGGTGGGCGTGGCGCGCGGTGGGCTTCGAGAACGGGCGCGCCGTGGTGCTGACCGCGTTGGTCGCGGCCGGGGTCCTCGCGTTCGAGCCCGTGTACACCAGTCTCCACGTCGGTCAGATCAACCTGGGGTTGATGGCGTTGGTGCTGTGGGATCTGCTGCGCGCCGACCGGTGCCGGAGCAAGGGAGTGGGCGTGGGGCTCGCCGCGGCGATCAAGTTGACGCCGCTGCTGTTCGTGCTCTACCTGGTCGCCACCCGACGGTTCAGGGCGGCGGGTGTGGCCGCGGGGTCCTTTTCGGGCGCGGTTGCGCTCGGTGCGGTCGTGTTGCCCGCGGACTCCGCGAGGTTCTGGCTGACCGGTGCCTTCGCTGATTCGAGCAGGATGTGGCCGGATGCCGGCGACCCCCAGAACATGTCCTTGAACGGGCTGTTGATCCGGTTGATGGGGGAGGTCGGCAGCACGACCGTGCTGTGGCTCGGACTGGCCGGGATGCTCGTCGGCCGCACGATGGTCTTGGCGTCCCGCGCCGGCCGGCTCGGCGAGCCGCTGCTGGGAGTCGCGCTCGTCGGTCTGTGCACGGCGGCGGTTTCCCCGTGGTCGTGGGCGCATCACTGGGTGTGGGTCGTGCCGCTGGTGGTGTTCGCGGGAGCCCGGCTCCTGCGCGCGACGAATCGGGTCGTGCTGCTGCTGTGGATTCCGCCGGTCGCCCTGGCCGCGCTGTCCGTCGTTCCGGTGCTGGTCCCCGGTCCTGGCGGTTCGGCGGACGTTGCGTCGCACAGCCCGGCCGGGTGGTTGCTGGGCGACGTCTACCTGATCCTTTTCGTCGTGGCGTTGCTCTCCGCTTCGGGGCACCTGAAGGCGCTCGCGCTCGACGCGGCCTCGCAAGGGGACACTTCCGCTCCTGCTCCGGCCGAGCCACAAGCGCGGGAACCGCTGCTACCGGCCGGGGTTCCCTGACGAGCGCTGGTGCTGCGCAAGCGAACTCGGCGGTCGAGCCCCGTCAGCTCCACCCGATGAAACCCCGCTCACCAGGTGAGCGGGGTTTCCGCGTGCTGCGGCCTGAGCCGTGCGCTCCCGTTCTGGGCGCGGCTCAGGGTGCGCCACGTTCCGGTGGTGTTTCCGTGAGCGGGGCGGGGAGGCCGGTAGGTTCGCCGTGCCGGATCTTGTGCAGCTGTCCTCAGGGGAGGGGCGTGGGGTGACCGTCCCGGAACGGCGTGACCGGTGGTTGATCCTCGTGATGGGGACCTTGACGGGGCTCGGGCCGTTGTCGATCGACATGTACCTGCCCGCGTTCCCGGCGTTGGCGGCGGAGATGGCCGCTGATCCCGCCGCCATCCAGCTGACGCTGGCGACGTTCACGGTCGGCCTCGCCGTCGGGCAGCTGCTCGCCGGGCCGCTGTCGGACGCGGTGGGGCGGAAGTGGCCGCTGATGGTGGGGTTGGGCGTGTACGCCGTGGCCGGGGTGTCGGCGGCGCTCGCGCCTTCCGTGCCGGTGCTGGCCACGATCCGGTTCGCGCAGGGGCTGGGGGCCGCCGCGGGGATCGTGATCGCCCGAGCGGTGGTCCGGGACCGGTTCTCGGGGGCGGCGCTGGCGCGCTTCTTCTCGTTGCTGATGCTGGTCAACGCGGTCACCCCGATCGTCGGGCCGTTGCTGGGGTCGCAGCTGCTGCGGGTGGTCTCCTGGCGCGGGACGTTCGTGGTGCTCGCGGTGACCGGCGTGGTGCTGCTGCTCGCCGTGGCGAGGATCGAGGAGTCGTTGCCGCGGTCGGCGCGACGGGGCGGAGGGCTGGCGGCGACCCGCGACGACGTCCGCGCGTTGCTCGTCGACGGTCGTTTCGTCGGATACGTGCTGGTGGCCGCGCTGCCGTTCGCGAGCCTGTTCGCCTACATCTCGGGGTCGACCTTCGTCCTGCAAGGGGTCTTCGGGCTCAGCGTGCAGGAGTTCGGTCTCGTGTTCGGGATCAATTCGCTGGGGACCCTGCTCGCGGGGGCGTTCAACACCCGGCTGCTGACCTGGTTCAGCGCGCAGCAGCTGCTGCGCACCGGGCTGGTCGTGCTGTCGGTGAGCGGGCTCGGCGTCCTGGTGAGCGCGGTCGGCGGCCTCGGGCTGCCGGGGATCCTGGTGTGCCTGTTCCTGGTGATGGCCGGCATCGGGTTGATCCTCCCCAACGCGACGACGCTGGCGCTGGACCCGCAGGGGACGCGGGCCGGGAGCGCATCGGCGCTGCTGGGCGTGGTGCAGTCGCTCGCCGGTGGGATCGCCGCACCGCTGGTGGGGTCCGGCGGTGTGGGCACGGCGGTGCCGATGGGGGTGACCATCGCGGTTCCGGCGCTGCTGGCGCTCGCCGTGGGCCACGTCGTGCTCACCGCCGACGGTCGGCGCGGGCAGAAGTCGACGAGCGCGGTGTAGCCGGAGCCTCCGAGCGAGATCGTGGTCGCTTCCGCCGGCGCGGCGCGGAGTACCGGGCGGCGAATCCCGCCTGACCACGGTGTTCCACCGACCGCCCGTCCGCACCGGAGCGCGTGAACTCCCAGCGGCGGCGTACCGACATTCGAGGGATGTCCGACCGGCCGACGAACCTCCCGGCACGACGTGCGTCTTTCCCGATGCGGGGGGATCGCGGATCACCCGCGGGCGGGGTCGCTCGCGCGGACTCCGCTCGGGTCTGAGGGGGCCGGTGGACGTGAACGTGCGCAGGGGTGTCTGGATCGCGTTGGGGCTGGTAGCGGTCCTGTGCGTGGTGGGAGGGGTGGTGGCCGCGGCGAACTCCGATCGGTGGAGGTCGTCGTGCGGCGGCTCCGTGTCGAGGGGGTCCGCGCAGGAAGGGCTGGCCCGGTCGATCAGGGAGAAGCTGCCGTCGTTCGACGAGGGCACCTCCGTGGCCATCGACGTGGTCGACCTTGACGCGTGCGCGGAGGTCACCGCGCTCGACGCCGACAGCGGGTTCCCGACCGCGTCCGTGGTGAAGCTGCTGATCGCGATCGACGCGGTCGAACGCTCCTCGGGCACCGACCTCGACGACATCCAGCGGATGCTGTCGGCCAGCGATGACCAGGTCGCCAGCCGCTTGTGGACCGCGGGCGGCGGCCCGGACATCGTGCGGCGCACGGCGGCGGAGCTGGGGCTGGCGGACACCGAGCCGCCGGTGTCCGCAGGGCAGTGGGGCGACACCCGGATGAGCGCGCGCGACGTCGCGCGGGTCTACCGGTACCTGACGTCGGAGGCCGATGCGGACACGCGGAAGCTGCTGCTCGGCGCGCTGGGCGAGGCCTCGGACGCGGGCGTGGACGGATTTCCCCAGCACTTCGGGATTCCCGACGCGCTGCCCGGCCACGCCTGGGCGATCAAGCAGGGCTGGGGGTCGACCGATGCGAACACCGTCCTGCACACCACGGGTCTGGTCGGCGGGGACCGCTCCTTGATCGTCGTGCTGCTGAGCACGTGGCCGCCGGACACCGACTGGACGGTGGCCAGGGCGGCCCTGACCACGGCGGTCCACTCGCTCGACCTGGTCGTCTGACCGGACCGCCCGGTTCCCCCGCGGGGGAACCGGGATCGTTCGGCCGCGAGCTCGTTCGGGCAGCCGGAGTTCACCGGCTCGCGCAGAAAACGTCGCCATCGGAGACGCGCAGGCTTGGGAGGCGAACGCGCCCACCACTTCCTCCGGCGGCCCGCGCCGGAATCGTCGGTGCGGCGGCGGGCTCCACACCGCCGGAACGCTTCCGGCAACGGGCGCGCCAGGGCTGAGCCGACACTAGTTCAACATTTGAAGTAGTGGGTATGCTCGACGGCATGGTGTCCTGGCGGAATTCGTTGCAGCGGAAGGCGTGGCGGCCCTACATCGAGGCGAGCCTGCTGCTGGAGACGCGGCTCGACGAGGACCTGCAGGCGGTCTCCGGGATGACCTTGAAGGACTACAACGTGCTGCTGGTGCTCTCGGAAAGCCCGGCGCACCGCCTTCGGATGGGGGAGCTGGCCGCGCGCATGGTGTTCTCGCCGAGCCGGCTGACCTACCAGATCAAGGTGATGGAGCGGCGCGGCTGGGTGCTGCGGCAGGTCCTGCCCGACGACAAGCGGGTGCACCACGCGGTGCTGACCGCGACCGGGCTCGAAGCGCTGCACGAGGCCGATCGCCACCACATCGCGACGGTGCAGCGGTTGTTCACCGACGGCCTCGACGAGGACGAGCTTCGGGTGCTCGCCCGCGTGTTCACCCGGCTGCAGGACCAGCTGCAGGACCGGCCCGAGCAGGACTCCGCGTCGGGCGGCGACGCGGAACCGGACAGGAGCGACCGATGAGCAACGTCGAGCACGATCCCGCCGAGCAGACCGTGTGCTCGGTCGACGCGGCAGTCGCCGCCGAACCCGAGGTCGAGCTGCTGCAACCGCGGGACGTCCCGCTCGGCGGGCCGCGGGCGATGCGGGTGCGGCGCGCGCTGCCGAACCGGGGCCGGCGGATGGTGGGGGCGTGGTGCTTCGCCGACTCGTACGGCCCGAGCGACATCACCGGGCAGGCGGGAATGCAGGTCCCGCCGCATCCGCACATCGGGTTGCAGACGGTGTCGTGGCTGGTCGAAGGCGAGATCTGGCACCAGGACAGCGTGGGCAGCCGTTGCCTCGTGCGTCCTGGGCAGCTCCCGCTGATGACCGCCGGGCACGGCATCGCGCATTCCGAGCAGTCCCCGCCGGAGCACTCGTCGAACCTGTACGGGGCGCAGCTGTGGGTGGCCCTGCCCGAGCGGTCCCGGCGGATCGCGCCCGCGTTCGAGTTCCACTCGTCGCTGCCGAGCCACGAACTCCGGCAGGGCCGCGTCACCGTCCTGGCCGGGGACGTCGACGGTGCGGTCTCACCGGCCACGACGCACACGCCGCTGGTGGGCGCGAGCGTGGCCGTCGACGCGGGCGGGCGGGTGACCGTGCCGCTGGAACCGGACTTCGAGCACGCGGTCCTGGCCTTGTCGCCCGGATTGACCGTCGCGGACGTCGCCGTCCCGGTGGGAGCGATGCTCTACCTCGGCCGCGGGCGCGACGCGGTCGGGTTGGGCGCTGAGGTCGCGGGGCAGGCCATGCTGCTCGGCGGCGAGCCGTTCGCCGAGGACCTGGTGATGTGGTGGAACTTCGTGGGCCGCAGCCACGAGGACATCGCCGAGGCCCGCGCGACCTGGGAACGCGAGCACGACAGCGACCTCGCCGACCGCCGGTTCGGTCCGGTGCACGGCTACGACGGGCCCGCGCTGCCCGCGCCGGCGCTGCCCAACGCGCGGCTGAAGGCCAAGGGCCGCTACCACCGCTGACCCCGCCACCGTGGCGTGCCTCACCGCGGCGCGTCGCGCGGAATAGGTCCCGGAGGGCCGTTGTTGGCAGGGTTAGTTCAAATCTGAAGCAACAAGGGGTGGTCAGGATGCAGTTCGGGGTCTTCACCGTCGGCGACGTCACGCCCGACCCGACGACCGGTCGCACGCCCACCGAGGCCGAGCGGATCAAGGCGACGGTCGCCATCGCGCGCAAGGCCGAGGAAGTCGGCATGGACGTGTTCGCGACCGGCGAGCACCACAACCCGCCGTTCATCCCGTCCTCGCCGACGACGATGCTCGGCTACATCGCGGCGCAGACCGAGCGGCTGATCCTGTCCACGTCGACGACGCTGATCACGACCAACGACCCGGTCAAGATCGCCGAGGACTACGCGATGCTGCAACACCTGGCCGACGGCCGGGTGGACCTGGTGCTGGGGCGCGGCAACCAGGGGCCGGTGTACCCGTGGTTCGGCCAGGACATCCGCCAGGGCATCCCGCTGGCGATCGAGAACTACGCGCTGCTGCACCGCTTGTGGCGCGAGGACGTCGTGGACTGGCAGGGCCGGTTCCGCACGCCGCTGCAGGGCTTCACCTCCACACCGCGACCGCTGGACGGGGTGCCGCCGTTCGTGTGGCACGGCTCGATCCGCAGCCCGGAGATCGCCGAGCAGGCCGCCTACTACGGCGACGGCTTCTTCCACAACCACATCTTCTGGCCCGCCGAGCACACCCGCCGCATGGTCGAGCTGTACCGGAACCGGTTCGAGCACTACGGCCACGGCAAGGCCGACCAGGCGATCGTCGGGTTGGGCGGGCAGACGTTCATCCGGCACAACTCCCAGGACGCGATCAAGGAGTTCCGGCCCTACTTCGACAACGCGCCGGTCTACGGCGGCGGCCCGTCGCTGGAGGACTTCGCGGCCCAGACGCCGCTGACGGTCGGCAGCCCGCAGCAGGTCATCGACCGGACGCTGGGCTTCCGCGAGTACGTCGGCGACTACCAGCGCCAGCTGTTCCTGCTCGACCACGCGGGCCTGCCGCTCAAGACCGTGCTCGAACAGCTCGACCTGCTCGGTGAAGAGGTCATCCCGGTGCTGCGCAAGGAACTCGACGCGCGCAAGCCGGAGCACGTGCCCGACGCGCCCACCCACGACTCCCGCCGGGCGAAGCAGGACGAGGAGGAGGAGTCGGCATGACCCGCATCCTCGCGATCTCCGCAGGGCTGTCGCAGCCGTCGAGCACCCGGATGCTCGCCGACCGGCTGGTCACGGCCACCGGCGCCGAGCTCGGCGACGACGCCACGATCGACGTGGTCGAGCTCCGCGACCTGGCCCACGACATCACCGACAACCTGCTGACCGGCTTCGCGAACCCCCGCCTGCGGGAGGTGCTCGACCGGCTCGGCGCCGCCGACGGGCTCGTCCTGGTGACCCCGACGTTCACCGCCTCCTACAGCGGGCTGTTCAAGTCCTTCATGGACGTCGTCGACCCCGAGTCGATGGCGGACAAGCCGGTGCTGGTCGCCGCGACCGGCGGCACCGAACGGCATTCGCTGGTGCTCGACCACGCGCTGCGCCCGCTGCTGGCGTACCTGCGGGCACGGGTCGTGCCCACCGCCGTGTACGCCGCCAGCGGTGACTGGGGCGGCGACACCGGCCTCGACCGGCGCATCGCCCGCGCCGCGGGCGAGCTCGCCGACGTCGTGCGGGGCCGACCGGCCGAACCGAAGACCGACCCGTTCACCGATCCGACGCCGTTCGCCGAGCTCCTTCGAGAAACCGCGACGCAGTGAGGGATGCCATGACCGACGAGAACACCGACGTGGCGTTCGCCCGGTCGGCCGACCGGGACCGCTACGACATCAACGCCTCCGGAGCGCTGGCGGGATTCGCCGAGTTCGTCGACAAGGGCGAGCAGCGGATCTTCTTCCACACCGAGATCGGTGAGGAGTTCGGCGGGCGCGGGCTGGGAGGCGTGCTCGTCGGCCGCGCGCTGGCCGACACCCGGGAGGCGGGCCTGCGCGTCGTGCCGGTGTGCCCGTTCGTCGCGAAGTACCTCAAGAACCACCACGAGTTCGACGACCTCGTCGACGCGGTCACGCCGGACGCGCTGGCCGCGGTGCGCGACCGGACGAAGTGATCCCGTGGCGGAGCAGATCTTCATCGACAAGCGGACCCCGGCGGTGTTCAAGGCGCTGAACGCGACCGCGGCCGAGGTGACCGCCCAGGCGCGGGATCTCGGCCTGGAGCGGGTGCTGCTGGAGCTGATCAACATCCGCGCCTCGCAGCTCAACGGCTGCGCGTTCTGCCTGGACCTGCACACCCGCCGCGCGCTCGACGCGGGGGAGACGACCCAGCGGCTGGCCGTGCTGCCGGGCTGGCGGGACACCGGCCTGTTCACCGCGCGCGAGCGGGCGGCGCTGGAACTGGCCGAGGCGGTCACGCTGGTCGCCGACCGGCATCCCGGCGAAGCCGGCCGGGCGCGGGCGCGCGAGGCCCTCAGCGACGACGAGATCTCGCTGGTGATCTGGGCGGCCGTCACCATCAACGCCTTCAACCGGGTGTCGATCCTGTCGGGCCACCCGGTACGGCGGCGCACCGACGCCCGCGGCGAGTAGGGCGGCGACGAGCGGGGCCGAGGTCCGCCTCGGCCCCGCCCCGGCCGCGGAAGGTCAGGTCGGCTGCGCGTGGCCGGTGAGGTCAGATTCGATCTGCGGCACGAGATCGCCGAAACCCGTTGCAATCGTTCCTTGGTGCGTTGGATCAACCGGGACTTCAAGGGGTCCACGCAACGCTCGACGACTGCCGGGTGCCGGGCGGGGATGTGCACATCAGCACCGCCAGTGCGCGCGACGCAGGCAGCAGCGCTTCGGCGTCGCTGATCAGCGTCAACCCGAGCGCGCCGGTCAGTCGCTTCCAGGCATGCCGCGCGCAGGCTGCCACGACCTTCCCCTGCATCTCGGTGAGTCCGTTCGCGCTGCGCGATTCGGTTCTTCGCCACCTGGTCCGGCACCGAATCGAGTACGCGGCTCGACTCCGCGATCACCACGACCAACGTCACGAGCAGTTCGCACCAGAAGTGATCCGCGTTCCGGGCGTCTTCACCTCGGCGCTCGGCGCCACCACGCTGCCTGCCCCCAACTGCGCTTCCGTTGCTCGATGATCCACCGGCGGCCTGCGGCACGACGGGCTGCGACGGACCGTCCCCGTGGCTTCACCCGGCAGCGGCTGGCCGGGCTGGCCCAGCGCAGCCCAGTTGAAGCCGCTCCGCGCGTGATTCGTGACATAGGCGGGGTTATTCGGCTTGAGCATGCCGCAGCGGCACGGGTTTTGATCTGTTGTGCCACCTCACGGCACGGGGTGCGTGCGGACCACGGGTCATGCCGTCAGCAGCCGTCTTCGGCCTCACGGACGACCAGACCCGACAGGATCGCCGCACGCTCCCCCGCTCGGTACGAGAGCCGAGCAACCTCTGTCCTCTACCGGCCGAAACACGGTCGCCAACGACGAACGGAACCGCCATGACCTCGTCCCCCTCGACCCTCCGACGCCGCCCCGTCGCCGGCACCCTTGCCCTCTGGGTGTTGCAGGTGCTGCTGGCCGCTGTGTTCGCGTTCATCGCCATTCCGAAGGCCATGGGTGACCCCATCGCCGTCGCACCGTTCGATCTGATCGGACTCGGCATTCCCGGCATGATCGTCGTTGGCTGGCTCGAGCTCGCCGGGGCGATTGCGCTGCTCGTACCGCGACTGTGCGGCCTCGCCTCACTCTGCCAAATCCCGCTCATGATCGGCGCGACAGCCCTGAGCGCCATCGTGACCCCGGACCTGGTCACGGTCCCCGCGGTGACGCTTGTTCTGGTCCTGGTCGTCGCTTGGTTCCGCAGGCACGACACCGCCGCCCTCGTCCGGATGGTGCGACGTTGACGGGCATCACCTGGGAGGAGTATCGCGAGTACGACGCCTCGGGCTGGCCGGGCTGGTCGCGTCCGGGGAGGTGAGTCCGGCAGAGCTGCCGGAGACGGCGATCGCTCGCGCCGACGCCGTCGAACCGAGCATCAACGCGATCCGTCACCGCCTAGACGTCGCCGCCCTGATCGCGCTGGACACCGCTGTCCACGACCTCGGCCGAGGTGCTCGGCGAAGTGCCGCTCGACCGCGCGGTGGAACCAGAGCAAGTTCTCTGGGTTCTCGAAACCGTGCCCCGTCCTCGGCCAACAGGTATTCAACGGCGACACCGTGTTCGTGCAGGGAGGCGACGATGTTGTCGGACTCGGCCTGCACGACACGGGGGTCGTTCGCGCCCTGCACGACCAGGAGGGGGTCGCAGGTCCGATCGACCGTGGTGACAGGTGAGCGGGCCAGCATTTCAGCCTCCTGCTCGGGGTCGTCGGGTTCACCGACGTACCGATACCAATTGTTGGTGAGTCGGGGGCGGGCGAACGGCGGTAGGGTCCGCATGAAGTGGGCGAGGTCGGAGATACCCACGTAGTCGACCGCGGCGGCGAAGAGGTCGGGAGTGACCGTGACCCCGATCAGTGCGGCGTAGCCACCGTAGGAACCGCCCATGATGTGATTCGATGGTGGTTCGAGCTGGCGCTCTCCGGAGAGATGTTCCGGAAAAGTATAATGCCGGCAGTCGATTCGCCCTGACGAATCCGCGGTCGTTGGTTCTGGTTCTGTGAGCGGCTGCGAACTTTCGCCGCTCTCAGTGTCCAGGCTGTGCTCCACGCGCTGTCCAACCGCAGATTGCGAACCCGGTTCGGACGCCGCTCAGCGTACATATGACCGGCCGATGCCCCGGAGCAGAACCGAAAAGGCTCACCTTGCCTTCGAAACCCGTGCGGAGCATGTAAACGTCGTTGGCCACTCTCGCGGTGTCGAAGTCGTCCACCGAATCGGGCGTGGGTGGCGACCGCGCTGGTGCCGATTCTCACGGCGCTTCCGCTCGCTGCGCGGGCGCGCACCGGGCGCTCCTGCTGCGGTGGCCGGATGTACTCCGGCAACTAGCCGTGCGGGTGCCGCGAGGCCGACGAGCGTTGGTACGCCGTGCCCGGCGGTGGGGGATCATGCGGTCAAATTCAGCAGTGCCTCGGTCGTCAGCTCTCCCCGGCTTCCCCGGGCCTGCGCGGTCCCGAGGCACTGTTGCGCCTGGAAGACCGCCAGGTCGTAGTGCACGGTGTCATCGTTGACGGCGGTCACGGTGACGCCGATCTCGTAATCGCCTGGATAGGTCACCTCACCCGTGTACTCGATGCGCAGATCGGACGAAGCGAGCTTCGGCGAAGGAGTCGCACGTCCAGCAGCGGATGCGCTGAGCACGACCTCCGCGATGGCCTCCTCGTACCACGTCAACAAAACCTGAAAATTGACGTGGTGGTTGGAATCGAGGTCTGTGACTCGCGTCCGCAAGGGCGTCCAGTGCCGGTAGTGGTCGCGTGTCCTCTGCTCGGCGGATGCGCGGTCGGTGCCGTCCTCTGCACCGGCGACCCGCAGCCCACGAAGGTCGCTGATGAGTTCGTCGGGCAGCTGCAACGGCCCGGTGGCGCCGCCGAGAACAACCGTCGCCTCGCCTGTTCCGACGACGGCGTCGTCCTTGAACACAGTGTGCCGGTATGTGAACGACGACCGCCCGACCCGGCGAATCCCGGTTGTGACCTCGACCTCGTCACCGGGGCGACCCCGGGGATCGGACCGCTCGACCCGCTGCCCGACGAGCAAGATCCGGAACGGCTCCATCTCTCCCGAGGAGACCAGCCGCTCGAACCGCGGCATCGGTACTCGCAAACGAGCGTCCTCCAGCCAACGGGCCACACCGAGCGTGCTTATCCTGCCGTCACGACCAAGGTCCGCCTGCCGCACCGCGACCATCGTGCGCGCTGGCATCGGCTGTTCGCTCACCGTCATGAGCACCTCCCCTGTTGTCCTGAGTCCAAGAGCGCCAGAGTCGTCGCCACGCCGACCTGCCGGGCCAGGTAGTCCGCCGCGCTGTCGGAAAGTTCGCCACGGCTATGCGAAAGCAGGCCACCCGCGGTGCAGACGCGCAGCAATGCGGCACACCCCAGTCGCTTCGCCCGCACTTGCCTGGCACCAACGCGAGCTCGCCCTCGGCTGGCGTCCACCCACCGATCAGCGGCTTGACCTGATCGAAGTCGCGCACCACCCGCGGACGCTGCCCCGTCGATGAACACCGGCTCCATCCACTCGTTTGCGGCGGTTGCCCAAGCTCGATAGGCGCCCCGGAGGGTGCGATCGTGCAGAGATCCCCGACAAGACTCACAATTTCTTTGCCCGCTCCCCGACAATCTACCCGAGCTCTGGACCCGACATTGACGGCCCGTCCTGGTCCTCGAAAGGGCGCATCCATTGGCCTGAACGGACTGAACCGGCGGCCACACCGCAATTGCTACTCGCATGAACAGCGCATCAGATTCGGCTCCGGGGCAACGGTGACGGCACGGCCGAGATTCTCGAACTAAATCGTGCGCAGCGCCGTCAAGCGCGAAGCAGCCGCCGGCGCCCGGATACGGGCCCCGGTTGGCTGATGCCGGAAGGGCCGGTTTGCATATGCCGCACCGGCATGGTGTCCACTTCGATCGAACCGCAGTGCACGCTAGAAGAAGGCTGCGGTGCAAGTGAGAAGGAAGGACCACTGAGCATGAACGAAGCCCGCAGCCCAGAAGCGGTGTTGACTGCGGTCGGTGACCTTGCCACCGCGGCGGAACAGGCCGCGCTGGTTCGGCTGGCTCTATCCTCGGGCCTACTCCAACGATGCGCGGAGCCGATCGCCGTCGACGATCTGGCCGACATTCTGCAAATTCCGCGGGAGCGGCTCTCGGGGGTCTGCGATGCGCTGGTCGCGATGGGGGCGCTCGTCCACGACGGGACACGTGTCCGGCTGAGCGCGACCTGGACTCCGCTAGCCGACGACGGCGTGCACGTGACTCTCGAACGCGCCCTCGTCGGCGCCGAGGCGCGCCGATCAGTGATGGCGACGGCGTTGTCCCCGTCGGCCGATTATTGGGAGGCCGACGCCCGGCAGCGACTCGCGCTGGCCGACGGAGTGACGATGGCGACCACGACCGAGTTCGGCAGGACCGCCGTGTCCGGCGTGCTCGCCGCCCTCCCCGAGGTCACCGAGCAGCTCCGCACCGGGGCGCGGTGGCTCGAACTCGGATGCGGGGTCGCCGGGATGTTGCTGGGCGTCCTGCACGCCCATTCGAGCGTCACCGCGGTCGGTGTGGACCTCGCCTCCGACCTGCTCGCCGTGGCCCGTGAGCGGGCACGTGAACTCGGCGTCGCAGACCGAATTGATTTCGTCGAGGGTGACGCGACCGCCTACACCGACGACGAGCCGTTCGACATCGTGTTCTGGAGCCAGTTCTTCTTCCCGACGCGAACCCGGACCGCCGCATTGGCGAACGCTTTCGCACGGTTGCGACCGGGCGGATTGTTGTTGTGCCCGCTCGTCCCCGGCGATCTCGAGCCCTACGGTACGGGATCAGCGCTGGCCCAGCAGTCGTCATTGCACGCACTCGTGTTCTCCGGCTGGGACATTCCGATCCGCTCCGGCGACACCCTCACCGAGGAACTGGAGGAGGCGGGCTTCCAGGTCCGACGCGTGCACCGCGATGGCCTGCCCGTCACCGTCGTGGCACAGCGCCCCGCGGCCTGACCCACTTCGAAGTCCCTTCTCTGCCGGAGGAACCGACGCAGCAGGTGTCCGGGCCACACCCCGGGCACCGCGTCCCCGAAACCGGTTGGAATCAATGTCGCCGGTCTCGGTTTCGTCGTGCGGATCGCAGGCGCCGGAGGTCAGCGATCTGAATTCGTCGGCCTAGCCGTTCGTCTCCTCGAGCAGAGCTCGGCCGCACGCCTGGCACCACGACTGACACGCTGAAGGGCCTCGGCGCACTGGTCAACGGAGCGTCCAGTGCCATCGCGCAGCGCGTCGACTGGCCGGTGCGGGGACGGCTGTCGTCGCGCGTTCCGCCGCCAGGCTTGAGGCTCGTCGGCTAGCTCCGTCAAGACGGCGGGGCCGCCGAGCGCCGGAACAGCGATCAGAGCGACCAGGAGTGGGAAGAGGACTGGCTGTTCATGGCCGGTCGCTACTGGGACAACGACGAGGTGCGCCGCGACGTCCTCGACGACCTCAACTGGGGCCTCGGGGACGAGCGACTGGTTCGCCGCCTGGCAGCGCGCCAGCTCGCGGTGGGCTCCCGGCGCGCCGCCCTCCCGGCAGCGCGACGCGGTCCTGCGCCGCGACGCCGATCGCGGGTCCGGGCCCGGGGTGGCAGGCGCGCTCCGCGTCCGTCGTTGCCGCACCGGCTCCGGTGCCGGAGCCCGCCGTCGCGGCCCCGGCGGCACCCCTCGCACCGCTGCGCCGAGGTCCGCAGCGCGCTTACCAGCCAGAACTACCCGGCGCTTCGTGATGCTGATCACAGGCCCTTGAGTGTGCCGCAGCGGCACGCCTTTTCCTTCTCGGCAGGACAGCACACGGCGAACAACCGAGGGGTCACTATGGGCGTGCAGCAGGAACTTCGCAGGGACGAGCAGCAGACCGAGCGGATCGAGACGTCCGCGAAGACGGCGAATCCTTCGGTCCTCGACCAGATGGGCGGGCCGTCGGGCTTCGTCTACTCCACCGTTCCGGTCGTCATCTTCGCGGGGGCGAACTCGTTCCTGCCGCTGCCGGTGACCATCGCGGTCGCGGTCGGCTCGGCGGTGCTGCTGACCATCTTCCGGATGTTGAAGGGGGAGAAGTTCAGCTCCGCCATCGGCGGGGTGATCGGCGTCGCCGTCGCGGTGGGGCTGGCTGCCTGGACGGGTTCGGCCAAGGACTTCTTCGCGCTGGGGATCTGGGCCGCGTTGGCGGGCTTCGTGGTCACCTTCGCCTCGCTGCTGGCGCGTCGTCCCGTGACCGGCGTGATCTGGAACCTCATGCACGGCGGCGAGCACGCCTGGCGGGAGGACCGGCGGAGCCTGCGCGCCCACGACATCGCCACCCTCGCGGCGGCGCTCGTGTTCGGAGCCCGGTTCGCCGTCCAGCAGTGGCTGTACGTCATGGACACCACCGGTGGGCTGGCCGTCGCCCGCGTCGCGATGGGCACGCCGCTGACCGTGCTCGGCGCGCTGGTCGTCGTGTGGGCGTTCCGCCGCACCAGCAAGCGCCTCCTCCGCAAGGCGTGATCTCGCCCCGACCCCCTCGGCCCCGGAGCCCGCGACGGCTCCGGGGCCGATGTCCGCTCGCACCGCCGCGCGCCGCAGCCGGGGCCGCGACGACGGGCCACCTCCGCCGGGGAACCTTCTCGCGTGGTCGGTCGGATGGGCCCGCTGACGCCCCGCGGCCCCGTCGGCCCGCGGCGGAGGTGCGCCCCGCTCGCGGACCGCAGTCGCGCCGTTCCGGCGATCGGATGCCGTCCGCGGCGGGCAGGACTTGACCATGCCGCTGCGTCACGCGTTCTGCTTCCGGTGGCGCGCTTCCCCGCGCTGAAACCACCGCGACGCCGAAGGACGAATGTGAACGACGCAGCCACCACCCAACTCGACCGCACCGCACCTGCCCGGCCGGGGCCGCGCGCCGGATACGGCCGCTGGCGGGAGCGGGCCCGGCGGAACCGCGCCGCCGACCTCTGCTGGCGAGCGGGTGTCGGCATCGTCGGCACGGTCGTGCTCGTCGCGGGGATCATCATGATTCCGTACCCGGGTCCGGGGTGGGTCGTGGCGTTCGCCGGGCTCGCCGTCCTGAGCACCGAGTTCGAGCGGGCCCACCGCCTGCTCGGCGCCCTCCGCCGCCGGTACGACCGCTGGAACGCCTGGCAGCGGCGCCAGCACGGAGCGGTCCGCCTGCTGCTGCTCGCCGCCACGGGCGCCGTCGTGCTCGGCACGCTGTGGCTGCTCGGCGCGCTGGCGCTGGGCGCGGGCTGGCTCGGGCTCGACCTGCCGTGGCTGGCGTCCCCGATCGAACCGTTCGCCTGATCGCGGCGATCAGTTCCCGATCAGCGCCAGGGCCTCGGCGGCCGGGAGCGGTCCGGCGGTCCACGACATCGGCGGATCTCCGCTCAGGGACGCGGAAGCGGCGTGCTTCCCCACCGCGTACGGCACCGCACTGGGGATGCTGGGGCGTGGAACTGCTCGCGTTCCCGTTCGCTCAGCGCCATGCCGGTGACCGCAGGACGCACTCGCAGCAGTCGCGAGGCGGTCGGGGGCTCAGTCCGCCAACAGGTGTTCGCGACCGAACATCGCGGCTGCGGCGCGGGCCGTGGGGGTTCCGGCGTCGAGGTCCGCGCCCGCGTCGCGGAGCACGGCCACGACGTCCTCCGCCCCCTTGAACAGCGCCCCCGCGATCGGGGTCTGGTCCCGGGCGTTGCGCAGGTCGGGGTCCGCGCCGTGGTCGAGCAGCGCGCGCACCGCGCCCGCGTGCCCGTGGTAGGCGGCGAGCATGAGCGGTGTGTTCCCGCCCGCGTCGGCGACGTCCACCGGCAGCCCGTGCGCGACGAAGTCGAGCAGTTGCCCGGAGTCTCCCTCGCGTGCCAGGTCCATCGCGATCGCCACGATCCGCTCGACCTGCTCCGGGGTGAGTCCGCCTTCGGTCATGACCGCTGCTCCTCGATGCGGGGCCCCGGCGCGGTGCCGCGCCGGGGCCCGGTCGACGTCCGGGCTCAGAGGGTCCCGGCCGCCAGGGCCTCGATGGCCTTGCGAACACCTTCGCCGTAGGCCGGGTCGGCCTGGGTGCAGTTGTGGATGTGGCGCTCCACGGTCGCCTGGGAGGCACCGTCGATGGCCCGCGCGGTGTTCGCGAAGAGCACCTGCTGCTGCTCGGGCGACATGTTCCGGAACAGGTTGCCGGGCTGCTCGAAGTAGTTGGCGTCGTCCTCGCGGTAGTTGAACCGGTCGGCGACACCGCCCACGGCCTGCTGCGGCTCGCGGTAGGAGGGCTGCTCCTGCCAGCGGCCGTAGGAGTTCGGCTCGATCGCCGGGGTGGCCCCCTGGTTGCCGTCGACGCGCATCGCGCCGTCGCGGTGGAAGGAGTTCACCGGGTTCTTCGGCGCGTTGACCGGGATCTGGTGGTGGTTCACGCCGAGGCGGTAGCGCTGCGCGTCACCGTAGGAGAACAGCCGGCCCTGCAGCATCTTGTCCGGCGAGTAGCTGATGCCGGGCACCAGGTTGCTCGGCGCGAACGCGGCCTGCTCCACGTCGGCGTGGTAGTTCTCGGGGTTGCGGTTGAGCTCCCACTCGCCGACCTCGATCAGCGGGTAGTCCTTCTTCGACCACACCTTGGTGAGGTCGAAGGGGTGGAAGCGGTAGCCGTCGGCGTCGGCCTCCGGCATGACCTGCACGTACAGCTTCCACTTGGGGAAGTCGCCGTTCTCGATCGAGTCGAACAGGTCGCGCTGGTGCGACTCGCGGTCCTTGCCGACGAGGGCCTCGGCCTCGGCGTCGGTGAGGTTCTTGATGCCCTGCTGGGTGCGGTGGTGGAACTTCACCCAGAACCGCTCGCCGTCGGCGTTGATCAGGCTGTAGGTGTGCGAGCCGAAACCGTGCATGTGCCGGTACGACGCGGGGATGCCGCGGTCCGACATGACGATCGTGACCTGGTGCAGCGCCTCGGGGAGGTTCGTCCAGAAGTCCCAGTTGTTCTCGGCGTCGCGCATGTTGGTGCGCGGGTCGCGCTTGACCGCGTGGTTGAGGTCGGGGAACTTCAGCGGGTCGCGGAAGAAGAACACCGGGGTGTTGTTGCCGACGAGGTCCCAGTTTCCTTCGTCGGTGTAGAACTTCAGCGCGAAGCCGCGGATGTCGCGCTCGGCGTCGGCCGCGCCGCGCTCACCGGCGACGGTCGAGAAGCGGGCGAACATCTCGGTCTTCTTGCCGACCTCGGAGAAGATGTCGGCCGCGGTGTAGCGAGTGATGTCGTTGGTCACCGTGAAGGTGCCGAACGCGCCCGACCCCTTGGCGTGCATCCGGCGCTCGGGGATGACCTCGCGGTCGAAGTGGGCCAGCTTCTCCAGGAACCACAGGTCCTGCAGCAGCATCGGGCCGCGGGCGCCCGCGGTCATCGAGTTCTGGTTGTCCGTGACCGGCGCGCCGGCCGCGGTCGTCAACGGCTTCTGGTTGTTCTCGGGCAAAACTCGCTCCTGTTCGGGATCATTCGTCGCGTGCGAGGCAGGCCGGGCACCTTCCCCAGAAGGTCACCTCGGCCTCGTCGAGGTCGAAACCCCACGAGTCCTGGACGTCGAGGCACGCAGCCTCGCCGACCGCACTGCTGACGTCGGTGACGGCGCCACAGGCGCGGCACACCAAGTGGTGGTGGTGATCGCCCACGCGGGTCTCGAACCGGGCGGGCGAACCCGCCGGTTCGATGCGACGGACCAGGCCCGCTTCGGTGAGCGCGCGCAGCACGTCGTAGACCGCCTGGGTCGACACCGAACCCAGATCGCGGCGAACGGCCGTCGCGATGGTGTCGGTGTCCGAGTGGGGGTTGTCCGCGACCATCGCCAGCACCGCGACCCGCGGGCGCGTCACCCGCAGCTCGGCTTCCCGCAGGAGAGCGGTGGCGTCGATGGCCGACATGGCACGAGCCAAGCAGCTTTTCTGGAATTAGTCAAATTTAGGCGAGGCGTGGCATGGCGCGCCGAACCGCTCGCGGCGCTAGGTGGCGACCACGGTCGGGGACCCTTGTTTTCGCAGATCATAGCGCCATATCAAGATCATCTCGGGGTTGCCTCAGGCGCGGGAGATCGTCACCGATCGTTCGCCGCGCGTCCACCGAACGGGTGGGCTGGGGCTCAGCGGGCCAGGTAGGCGCTGCGGGTCCACAGGTGGAACACCCCGTAAGACCGGTACGGCGACCACGCGTGCGCGCGCTCGCGGGCCTCGGCGGCGGTGGCCGCGCCGAGAGCTCGCCGCAGGACCAGATCGCCTGCCGGGCACGCGTCCCGATCCCCGAAGGCGCGCAACGCCAAGTAGTCCACCGTCCACGGTCCGACTCCGGGCAGCGCCAGCAGCGCGCGCCGCTGCCGCTCGACGTCGCCGTCCGGGTGCAGCGCCAAGCCGCCGGCGAACGCCTCCGCGAGCGCGTGCAGCGTCCGCGCCCGAGCCCCCGTGATGCCGACGGCGGCGCGCAGCTCGTCGACCGCGACCCCCGCCAGCGCGTCCGGAGCGGGGAACTCGACCAGCCCGCACGACCGCGGCGTGCCGTAGGCGGCGAGCAGCCGGGACGTGAAGGTGCGGGCGGCGGCCAGGCTGACCTGCTGGCCGAGCACCGTGCTCAGCGCCGCCTCGAACCCGTCCGCGTAGCCGACGATCCGCAGTCCCGGCCGGGCGCGGACCAGCGGCCGCAGCGTCGGATCGGCGGCGAGGACGGCGTCGACCCGCTCCACGTCGGCGTCCAGGTCCAGCCACCGCCGCGTGATCGCCACCGCCTCGTGCTCGCCGCCGTCGAAGTCCGCGGTCAGCTCCACGTGCTCGGCGGTGAGCCGCGCGGTGACCCGGGTGGAGCCGCCGGGCAGCCGCAGCAGCCGGGTGACGGTCCGGGCGTCCCGGTCGACCTGCTCGACGCCGGGCACGGCGTGCGCCGCGAGCGCGGCCATCGCGGGCTCCACCGCGAACGGGCCGCCCGTGGCGAGCCGCAGCGCGGTCACGGCCGCTGCCAGATCCCGGAGGAACCGCGGCGGTGGCTGCCGACCAAGTGGGTGTCGACGATGCCGACGGCCTCCATCAGCGCGAACATCGTGGTCGGCCCGACGAACCGGAAACCCTTGCGGCGCAACGCCTTCGACAGCGCCACCGACTCCGGTGAGGTGGTCGGGACCTCTTCGGGGGTGCGCGGGCGCGGAGTCGTCTCCGGCTGGAACGACCACACGAACTCCGCCAGCCCGCCCTCCGCGCGAAGGTCCGCGGTGGCGCGGGCGTTGCTGATCGTGGCGCGGATCTTGGCCTGGTTGCGCACGATTCCCGCGTCCGCGAGCAGCCGGGCGACGTCGTGCTCGGTGTAGGCGGCCACCGCATCCGGGTCGAAGTGGTCGAACGCCGCCCGGAACGCGGGGCGCTTGCGCAGGATCGTCGCCCACGACAAACCCGCCTGGAACCCCTCCAGCGAGACCCGCTCGAACATCGCCTGCTCGCCGCGCACCGGCAGGCCCCACTCGGTGTCGTAGTACTCCCGCAGCAGCGGGTCGCGCGCCGCCCACGGCGTGCGGGCCAGGCCGTCCTCGCCGATGATCACGCCGTTGTCCGCAGGTACGTCGATGGGACTCACGCCCTCCATGATCCGGGGTCAGCCCAGGCCGGTGACCCGCAGGGTGATGTTGATGCGCCCGCTGCTCAACCCGGTCTCCGGGTCCGCGGTGCCGGGGCGGACGGCAGGCACGCCGTGGAACGCCAGCCGCGACGGGCCGCCGAAGACGAACAGATCACCCGAGCCCAGTTCCACATCGGTGTAGGGCTGCCCGCGCGACTCCGGATTGCCGAAGCGGAACACGCAGGTGTCGCCGATGCTCAACGACACCACCGGTTCCCGCGACCGCTCGTCCTTGTCCTGGTGCATGCCCATCTTCGCGTGCTCGTCGTAGAAGTTGATCAGCGCGGTGTCCGGGTCGTAGGCGTCGGCCGGTTCACCGGCGGCGGCCAGCGCCGCGCGGCCGAGCTCACCGAGCCACTCCGGGAACGGGGCCACCCGCGTCCCGTCCACGTCGTCGGCGGTGCGGCTGTAGGCGTACGGGTACCAGTGCCAGCCCAAGCACACCGTGCGCACCGACATCCGGTGCCCGCTGGGCAACCGCGCCGCCCGCATCGGAACCGGGCCGCGCGCCCAACCCCGGCAGGCGTCCACCAGCTCCCGCTGCCGCCCGACGTCCAACCACCCCGGCACGTGCACCGCGCCAGGGGCGACGGTTCGCGTGGGCAGGGGGAACAGGGGTGAGCTCATCGGCTCGATTCTCCTCCCCGCAGCCTTCGTTGCACCCGACTGCGCCGCACTGGGGAGCACCGCAGTGCCCGCCGAGGCGGAACTCCGATGCGAGTGAACGGACCGCTTGTCCAACGGGATTGGTCGAACGGTCCGTTCACTCTCGCGAAGTTGCCGGGCGGGCGGTAGAACGGCCGATCATCCGTGCCGGATGCTCTGTTTGCCGGAGTCGGGCGACACTGCGAGTGATCGAACCAGTACGGTGCGTCCTGTTGCGTCGCCTGGCGGGCAGGCGTTCCACATCTCGTGAACTGGAGCAGCGGTGCAGGACTTGGTCCCCTTCCTGGGGTGCGGAGGCATGGGGCTGATGCTCTGGGGTGCTTGGTACGGGTTCTTCCGTCGGGGCAAGGGAGATCCGGCCGTGCCGCGGAACTTCTGGATCCGCTTCGGCGTCGGCTACGCGTTGTTCGCCCTCGCGCTCACCGTTGACCCCGCGATTCCACTCGCCGACGCGTTGATCGGCCTGGTGTTCTTGACCGGAGTCGGAGTGCTGGGCTGGGGCGTCGCCTTCGGAGCGCGGCGGGTGGGCAGGCGGGGCCGTGGTGCGGCTCGCGGTTCTTTGACGAGGGCCGGGGTGGGGATCGCGCTGATGGCCCTCTCGTTCGCGCTCGTCCCGTTCGTGTCGACGGACGAACCGGAGGGCGGCTCGCGGCAAGCAGCGGCGGCGCCCGCGACGCCACTGCCGGACTCGCCCGCGCCCGTGCCGATTCCGCCCGAGTCGTCCCCGGTCGCCCCGGCCGGTGCGCCGCGCGATGCGCAGCAGGCCGTGGTGGTGTCGGTCGACGACGGTGACGAGCTCCAGTTGGCGGCGCACGCGGCCGGAACGATCCTCCCGAGCACCGACGCGGTCCGCGTGCGCTTGCTGAACATCGAAGCGACCGATCCCGGCGAGTGCTCGCACCAGGAATCCGTGGACCACCTGCGGGAGCTGGCTCCAGTGGGAAGCACGGTGTGGGTCCGGCATGATCAGCGGCCGCAGGACCAGGAAGGCCGGTTCTTGCTCCATGTCTGGAACGACTCCGGGGTGTTCACGAACAAGTCGATGGTCGCGGACGGGTTCGCGCAGGCCCAGGCCGACCACCCGAACACGACGCGCTGGTCCGAGATCGCGGCCGAGCAGCACTCGGCGCAGGCCCGGAGCGTCGGTGTCTGGGCCGAATGCCCGTACTTCGGTGCACCGGAATCGGGGGACCCGAGTCCGAAACCGCGCCCGAACCCGGAACCTGACCCGCGGCCGAGCCCGGAACCGAGCCCGGCCGAAACCTCGGACTCGGATTCGGCCGACGAAAGCGGCAGCGCGTATTACCGGAACTGCACGGCGGCGAAGAACGCCGGTGTCGCCCCGCTGCACCGAGGTGAACCTGGATACGGCTCGCACCTCGACCGGGACGGCGACGGCACCGCCTGCGAGAGCTAGCGGTTCGCGCGCGTGCACGAAACCGGCGCTCAGCAGTGGTAGTGGTTCGGATTGCACGGTCCGCCGAGGTCCCGCCTTACGCGGGCGTCTCGCTGCTCGCCGTCCGCTTCGACAACGACGCTGTCCGCTGCACGCGCTGCCGGCTCCGCTGGTCTGGGACGGTGTGTCCGGGATGACGCTGCTCGGCGACGCGGCGCACCTCATGTCGCAGTTCGGTGGTTTCGGCGTGAACCTGGCGCTGCTCGATGCCGTGGAACTCGCCCGCGCGCTCGCTGGATCATCCACAGTGGACTCGCCGATCTTCCGCTGCGAGAAGATCATGATGGTCCGATCCGACCCGCTCGCAGGGGGGCAACGAGGC
Organism: Saccharopolyspora gloriosae; assembly: GCF_014203325.1. Taxonomy (NCBI): domain Bacteria; kingdom Bacillati; phylum Actinomycetota; class Actinomycetes; order Pseudonocardiales; family Pseudonocardiaceae; genus Saccharopolyspora; species Saccharopolyspora gloriosae. The sequence goes on from NZ_JACHIV010000001.1 coordinate 688,808, forward strand.
TCTTGTCGACTTGTTCGCGCCCGAAGAGTGCGACCTGTCCGACATCCCCGACTGTGCGGAGGAGGAGCGTTGCTACAAGGAGTCCGTGGCCGAATATCGCCGCGCCCACGTGGAATCCGCGCCGCGCCCGATCGACCAGCTCCGCGCGCTGCTGTCCTGGCCCGGCATCACGGGTGCAGGTGGGATCGCTGGCCGTCGTGGTCGAGGATGGTGAGGATCTCCGCCGGGCCGCCGTGGGCGCCGAAGGCGTGCGGGGTCATCGTGGAGAACTGGGCGGCCTGACCGGTTTCGACGAGGATGGTCCGTTCGCCGAGCACCAGCAGCACCGTGCCGGACAGCACGGTGAACCAGTCCTTGCCGGGGTGCACGCCGAGCTTCCCGGAGTCGGGCGCCGGTGCCGGTTCGGTGAGGCGCATCTTGGCGACGGTCATCCCGTGCGGGCCCGAATCCTTGCTGAGCAGCCAGGTCGTGGCACCCCGGTTCTCGTCGTGCACGGGCCGGATCACCACGTCCTCGTCGGTCGCCGATTCGACGAGCTGGTCGAGCGTCGTGCCCAGCGCGCGCGCCAGCGGCGCGAGCTGGTCGAGGCTGATGCGCCGGTGCCCGGTCTCGATGCGGCTGAGCGTGGAGGTGCTCAGGTAGCAGCGCGTGGCCAGCTCGTCGAGCGACAGGCCGCGGGCCGTGCGCAGGCTCTTGATCCGCTGGCGGACCAGGGCGTCCAGATCTCCGTCTTGCTTCATGCGCAAAATGGTATGCCATCGGAGCAAAGCGCGGCTAGCTTGGAGGCATGGCACACCACGAACACCAGCACTCCACCGCGGCCGACGACGCGACGCAGCTCGAGATGCTCGACCTCGACGCGGAAGTCCTGCACGAACACCTCGCCGAGATCACCGCCTCGCTGCGTGAGCTCGCCGCACCACCCGTCCGCCGCGTCCTCGACCTCGGCAGCGGATCCGGCACGGGCACCTTCGCCCTGCTCGACGGTTTCGAGGCGGCCACCGCGATCGCCGTGGACGCCTCCGAGCCGATGCTGGCCCACCTCGCCGAGAAGGCCGCCGCGCGCGGCGTGGGCGACCGGGTCCGCACCGTGCAGGCCGACCTCGACGAATCGTTCCCGCGGCTCGACGGCCCCATCGACCTGGCGTGGGCCTCCGCGTCGATGCACCACCTGTCCGACCCCGCCCGCGTCCTGTCCGAGGTCTTCGCCGCCTTGCGCCCCGGCGGACTGCTCGCGGTGGCGGAACTGGAAGGCTTCCCGCGCTTCCTGCCCGACGACCTCGGCTTCGGGCGGCCCGGCTTCGAACAGCGCTGCCACGACCTGCTCGCCGCGAAGCGCGCCGAACACCTCCCGCACATCAGCGCCGACTGGCGGACGCTGCTGGCCGAAGCCGGATTCACCGTGGCGGCGGACCGGACCTTCGACATCCACCTGTCTGCGCCGCTACCCGCCGCGACCGCCCGCTACGCCGAGGTCACGCTGCGCCGCATGCACCCGTTCCTCGCCGCCCGCCTCGACGCCGACGACGTGGCCACCCTCGACACCCTGCTCGCCGACGGCCCCGGCGGAGTCCTCCACCGCGACGACCTCGCGGTCCGCACCACCCGAACCTTCCTGGCAGCCACCCGCCCGTGAAGCCGCATCCCTCCGAGGCGAGGTGACCGCCGAAAGCGATGTGGGGTGAACGGACCGTTCGTCCAATCCCGTTGGGCGAACGGGCCGTTCACTCGGTCCCGGAGCAGAGGCAGGTGGGTGCCCCGTCCGACCCATCCGGCGGCGACCGAGTTCGTGGATGGAGTGAACGGACTGTTCGTCCGATCTGGTTGGGCGAACGGTCCGTTCACTCGTCGCTGGGTGCAGCGTGCTGGGTCGGTGGGGGTGCAGCTCGTGGTGTGAGGCGGGCGGGTTCGCGGCTCGGAGTGAACGGACCGTTTGCCCAATGCCGTTGGGCGGACGGTCCGTTCACTCAACGGCGGGTGGGCGGCGGCGTGCTGCGGGTGAGTTCGCGGCTGGGGTGAGCGGACCGTTCGTCCAGTCTCGTTGGGCTAACGGTCCGTTCACTCCTCCCCTGTGGTCGGCGGCCGGGACGTGGGTGGGCTTCGGGTTGCTTCGGGGTGGGGAAGCGCACTCGGGAGCATCCTCGGCGGTCGCGGGACGTCTTCAGGGGTGAGAAGCGAGTCGAGCTTGGAGGACGACATGACCACGAAGTTCCGCCGCATCGCCGCCGCCACCGCCGTCGCGGGTGCCGCGTTCGGCATCACCGCGCTGACCGCGGGCCCGGCCGTGGCGAACCCCAGCGACGCGCTGTGCACGAGCGACGACGTCAACGTCACGGTGACGAAGGACCCCGAGCACGCCGCCGGGCACGAGGCGTTCCTCGTCGACTACACCGCGGCGAGCCCGACGACGAACTGCAAGCTCCAGGGCGTCCCGGCCGGGGTGAGCTTCCACGGCGGTGAGGCTCCGATCCCGGGCGTGACGGTGAACCCGGAGTCGAGTCCCGCCGCGCCGGTGAACCTGACCGCGTCGAAGCCCGCGTTCTCGCGGTTCGTGCAGCAGACCGGGGCGCCGGCGAATCCGACCGTGCCGGCCTCCGTCGAGTTCGACCTGGAGAACGGGCACGTGGCCGCCGTGTGGCCCGCCGGGGAGTCGATCAAGGGCGACGTCCTGACCGCGACGCCGATCGCGCAGCGCTGAAACCGCAGGTGGCCGCGCGCTCACGACGAGCTCGATCACCTCGGGCACCCGGCGATGTCGCGGGGTGAACGGACCGTTCGTCCGATCCGATTGGACGAACGGTCCGTTCACCCCACGACGCGTTTCCGCCTGGAGGCAAGGGATAACGCGCGCGTTCAGCCCTTCGGCTCGGCGGGTTCGAACGTCACCGGCAGGTCGCGCAGGCCGCGGTTGCGGAACGACGGGCGCCAGCGCAGTTCGTCGGGGCGCGCCGCCGGCGCCAGGCCGGGCAGCCGCCGCAGCGCGGTCTCGAAACCGACTTCGGCCTCCATCCGGGCCAGCGGCGCGCCCAGGCAGAAGTGCGCGCCGTGGCCGAAGGCGAGGTGCGGGTTGTCCGCGCGGGTCAGGTCCAGCGCGTCCGGGTCGGCGAACACCTCCGGGTCGTGCTGCGCCGACACCAGCGACAGCAGCACGGTCGCGCCCGCGGGCACCGTCACCCCGCCGATCTCGACGTCGGTGATGGGGAATCGGCGGATCGCCGTCTGCGGCGGCGGGTCGAAGCGCAGCAGCTCGTCCACCGCGGACCGCAGCAGCTCCGGTTCGGTGCGCATCGCGGTGAGCTGGTCGGGATGCGACAGCAGGGCGGCGAAGCCGTTGCCCAGCAGGTTCACCGTGTTCTCGTAGCCCGCGAACAGCATCAGGAACGCGGCGGAGGTCAGTTCGTCGGCGGAGAGCCGGTCGTGCTGGGCGAGCAGCGAGCTGATGAAGTCCTCGCCGGGATCGGTGCGCTTGGCGGCGACGAGTTCCAGCAGGAACCGGTGCAGCGAGCGCAACGCTTCGCCCGCGGACTCGCGGGAGGTGGGCGCGAGCATCTCGTCGGTCCACGCGCGGAAATCGGGCCGGTCGGCCTGCGGGACGCCGAGCAGCTCGGAGATCACCAGGATCGGCAGCGGTCCCGCGTAGGACGCGATCAGGTCTGCGGCGCCCGCCGGGGTGATCGCGTCGAGGAGTTCGTCGGCGATCTGCTGCACGCGGGGGCGCAGGTGGTGCACGCGGAACGCCTGCGCGGTGATCCGCCGCAGCCGGGTGTGGTCCGGGGCGTCCATGTTGAGCAGGTTCGCGTCGAGCTCCGGGGGCAGCGAGAACCCCCGGTAGCCGTCCCGCGCGTGCGCTTTGTCCAGCGACAGCCGCGGATCGGCCAATCCGGCGCGCACGTCCTCGTAGCGGGTCACCAGCCACACCTCGGTGCCGTCGGGGGTGATCGCCCGGTGCACCGAGCCCTGTTCCCGGAGCCGCGCGTACGTCGCCAGCGGCGCGGTCACGAACTCACCGCCGAGCTCAACTGCTCCCATGCGGCGAATCTACGACACGTCCTCGCCCGCCCGGCGGCGACAAGCGGTCAGGCCCGGGAGTTCTCCAGAGCGCGCCGGACGAGGACGCGGGCGAGGTGGCGGCGGTAGTCGGCGGAGGCTGCGGGCTCGTCGGCGGGGGAGGTGCCGTCGGCCGCGCGCTCCGCGGCCTCGGCGAGCGGGGCACCGGCGGCCAGCGCGGTTTCGACGGCGGTGGCGCGCAGCGGCGTCGCGCCCATGTTCACCAGCGCCACCGCGTCCCCGGCGACGGCGACGCCGACCACGGCCCAGTCGATGGCGCGGCGGGTGAACTTCTGGAAGTCCCATCCGGCGGTCTGCTTCGGCACCCGGACCTCGGTGATGATCTCGCCCGGTTCCAGCGCGGTTTCGAAGAAGTCCACGAAGAACTCCGCGGCGGGAACGTCCCGCGTCCCGTCGGGTCCGCGCAGCACCAGCACCGCGTCCAGCGCCAGCACCACCGCGGGCAGGTCGGCCGCCGCGTCGCCGTGCGCGAGCGATCCGCCGAGGGTGCCGCGGTGGCGGACCTGCGGGTCACCGATGGTGCCAGCGGCGTGCGCCAGCAGCGGCACCGCGCGGGCCAGCAGCGCCGAGTTCGCCAGGTCGTGGTGCCGGGTCAGCGCGCCGATCCGCACTTCGGGCCCCGCGTCCTCGACGAACGCGAGTTCGCGCAGCGCGGTCACGTCGACGAGCAGTTCGGGCACGGCGAGGCGCAGTTTCATCAGCGGCAGCAACGAATGCCCGCCTGCCAGCAGCTTCGCGTCGTCGCCGTGCTCGGCGAGCAGCCGCAGCGCGTCGTCCACGGATTCCGCGCGGTGGTAGGTGAACGCGGCGGGGATCACCGGGCGGTCTCCTCGCGCGAGGCGGTGAGCACCGAATCGACGATGTTCTGGTAGCCGGTGCAGCGGCAGAGGTTGCCCTCCAGGCCGTCGCGCACTTCCCGCTCGGTCGGTGAGGGGTTCTCCTGCAACAGCGACACCGAGGCCAGCACCATGCCGGGCGTGCAGAATCCGCACTGCAGGCCGTGGCACTCCTGGAAGGCCCGCTGCACCGGGTGCAGCCGCTCGTCGGTGGAGAGCCCTTCGATGGTCGTGACGTCGTGCCCGTCGGCCTGCGCGGCCAGGACGGTGCAGGACTTCACCGACTCACCGTCGAGCAGCACCGTGCACGCGCCGCACGAAGTGGTGTCGCAACCGGTGTTCGTGCCGGTCAGTCCGCAGGTCTCGCGCAGGAAGTGCACGAGCAGGGTGCGGTCCTCGACCTCGTGCCGTTGCTCGGTGTCGTTGACGGTGATCGTGACTCGCAACCGGTGCTCCCTCGCGAAGACTGGCCGCCACCCTACCGGGAAAACGGCGGATTTGATCAATTTTTCGTCCGTTGGCCATGCGTCGGAACGGCCCCGGCACATGCCTATACTGGTTATGACAGTCCGAGTGTCGTGATCCGCTGCGAGGTGTTCGATGTCTGATCGCCCCGGTGTCGATCCCGTCCGTCGAGGGTGGACGTGTTCCCGCGACGTCGCGGCGGTGGACTCCACGACCGGGCCGCTGGACATGCGGCTGTTGAACACCAGGAGCCCCAGCGTGGCGCGCTGCTTCGACGCGCTGCTCGGCGGCAAGGACAACTACGCGGTGGATCGCGCCGTCGTCGACGCCGCCCTGGAGGTGTCCCCCGGGCTGGTCACCGCCACCGTGGACCACCGGGAATGGCTGATGCGGGTGGTCCGCTACCTGGCGCAGAACGTGGGCATCGACCAGTTCTTGGACATCGGTTCGGGCCTGCCCGCGCCGGAGAACACCCACCAGGTGGCGCAGCGGGCCAATCCGGACGCCGTCGTGGTGTACGTGGACCACGACCCGATGGTGCACTCGCACGGCCAGGCGCTGCTCGCGGACAACGACCACACGCACTTCGCCTTCGCCGACCTGACCCGCCCCGCGGAACTGCTGGCGATGCCCGCCATCGCGCGCAACATCGACCTGTCCCGGCCGGTGGCGTTGCTGCAGGGCGCGACGTTGCAGCACGTGTCGGACGGGCAGCGTCCGCACCGCGTGATGGCGGAGTACGTGGCCGCGTTGGCGCCGGGTTCGTACGTGGCGGTGAGCCACCTGCACCGTCCGGAGGAGGCCGCGCACGCCGAAACGGCCGCACGGCTGGAAAAGCTGATGCTCGCCGAGCTCGGCACCGGCTGGTTCCGGGACCGCGAGGAGATCACCGCGCTGTTCGACGGCACCGAGATCACCGAGCCGGGCCTGACGCGGGCCGCGGACTGGTGGCCGGACGGCCCGCGGCTGCGTTCGCTGGTGCCCGCGCAGAACCTGCTGCTGTGCGGAGTCGGCCGCAAGCCCTGATACCGGGAACGGGACGGTCGACGCGGGAGCCGCCTCGCGGGCTCGGGACGGACTCCACCGGCCGGTTTCGGGGATCTGGCAGGATTTCGTCGTGGCGACCGCAGCGCAGAGAGGCTGAACCGTGTTCGTTCTCGGCATCGACAGTTCGACCCAGTCCACCAAGGCCGTGGTCGCCGACGCGGAAACCGGCCGGATCGTGGCCGAGGGGAAAGCGCACCACCCGGCGGGAACCGAAGTGGACCCGTGGGCGTGGTGGACGGCGGCGCAGGAAGCCGTCGCGCACGCCGCCGCCGGCGCTCCCGGCAAGATCGAAGCGGTGTCCGTCGCGGGCCAGCAGCACGGCATGGTCGCGTTGGACGGCGCGGGGAACCCGGTGCGGGACGCGTTGCTGTGGAACGACACCCGCTCCGCGCCGCAGGCCCGCGCGCTGATCGACGCGCACGGCGCGGCGACGCTCGCCGAGCGCACCGGGCTGGTGCCGGTCGCGAGCTTCACCCTCACGAAACTGGCGTGGCTGGCGCAGAACGAACCGCACCACGCCGACCGCGTCGACCGGGTGCTGCTCCCGCACGACTGGTTGACCTGGCTGTTCGCCGGTCGCCCCGAACGGGCCTGCACCGACCGCGGCGACGCTTCCGGCACCGGCTACTACGCGCCCGCGACGGGACGGTGGCTGCCGGACCTGCTCCGCGAGGCCATGGGCGGCCGGACCCCGCGGTTGCCGGACGTGCTGGGACCGGCCGAATCCGCCGGTCGCGCCTCCGGATTCGCCCCGCTGGAGGGCGCGCTGCTCGGCGCGGGCACCGGCGACAACATGGCCGGTGCGCTGGGGATCGGCGCGGGACCGGGCGATGTGGTCGTGTCGCTGGGGACCTCGGGCACGGCGTTCGCCGTCGCCGACCATCCCTGCGCCGACCCGTCGGGCCTCGTCGCGGGATTCTGCGACGCCACCGGCCGGTACCTGCCGCTGGTGTGCACGCTCAACGCGGCCAGGGTGCTCAGCGGCACGGCGAGCATGCTCGGCACGGACCTCGCAGGGCTGGACCGGCTCGCCCTGGAGGCGGCACCGGGCGCGGGCGGGCTCTCCCTGCTGCCCTACTTGGAGGGCGAGCGGACCCCGGACCTGCCGGACGCCACCGGCACCCTCACCGGCCTCCGCGGCACCAACATGACCCCGGAGAACCTGGCGCGGGCCGCGGTCGAAGGCATGCTGTGCGGCCTCGCCGACGGCGTCGAGGCGCTGCGCGCCGTCGGCGTGGAGGTCCGCAGGGTGCTGCTGATCGGCGGCGCGAGCGAATCCGCCGCGGTGCGCGCGGTCGCCCCCTCGCTGTTCGGGGTCCCGGTGGAGATCCCGGAGGCCACCGAGTACGTCGCGCTCGGCGCGGCGAAGCAGGCCGCGTGGGCGATCTCCGGTTCGACCACCCCGCCGGACTGGGAACTGCGCTCCCAGCCGTGCCCGGCGGCGAACATCTACCAGGGCGAAGCGGTCCGCCACACCTACCGCACCGCCCGCGAACAGATCCACGGCTTCTGAGCAGCCCGCTGCCGCCCGAGAGGTGAACGCGCGCAGCTGGTCGTGCCCGCTCGCGCCTGCTGGATCGGATCTCCGCGATGAGCGGAGGTGCGCGGGCACAGCGCAGCGGTGGAAACCGGAGGATTCCCCGATGAACTGGAGCCGGACGGTGTCCGCGCAGAGGTCGGAGCGGTCTTCGGCGGCGCTGCGGTTGATAGCTTCGGAAGACGTCCGCTCGTGCTCCCGCGAGCGGCTCTGCGCCCGAGACTACGGAGGTCGGTCGGCATGACCACAGCAGTGATAGCCATCGGGATCGTGGTCTTCCTGGTGGTGATCTTGTTCGGTCGGAACCGTTCATCGGGTGGCGCCGGAGGTGGCTACAGCGGTGACAGCGGTAGTGGCGACGGGGGCGGTGGCTGCTGATCGTCCCGACAGCGACAGCGGCAGGCGCGTTCAGGTCGGCACCACCGGCAGCTGACCGAAGCGGGCTGCCGGGTGCCGTAGGTCGGATTTCCGCTGCGGGACAAGGAGAACGGCGGCGATTTCACCGAACGAGGTGATAGGTTGCCGGATCACTCGCGCGCAACGGGTATCGGGCTCCGGCGTGCGAATGGTGTGCACCGAGCCCGAGATGGTGGGGGAGTGATCGTCGTGATCTCGGCGGTAGCGTTCGTCGTGCTCGCACTCGCAGTGGTGATCAGCATGGTCGCCCGGCGCCGTCCCCCGCGCCGTGGCGGCGACACGGTCGCGCCGTTCATCGGAGCCGGCGGCGCCCACCACTCCACGCACGGCCACTCCGTGCACGGCGGAGGATTCGACGGGGGCGGCGTCAGCGGCGGTGTCGACGGCGGCGGCTGCGGTGGCGACAGCGGTGACGGTGGCGGCGGCTGCTGATCAGCCCGAGAGCAACAGCAGCAGGCCCGTTCCGGTCAGCAGCACCATCGCCACCACCACCGGCAGCTGACCGAGGCGGGCCGCGCGCGCGTCGAACGAGCGCAACGCCTGGTCGTGGGCGGCGGCGGTGCTCGCGAGGTGGCCGAGCACGATCGCGTTGATCTGCACCATCGCGACCGCGCCGGGGGAGAGCACCGAGTAGTCCGGCGCGTCGCCCGCCGACCCGAACAGGTCCAGCCCGGTGCCGAACGGATCACCGGCCAGGATGAACGGCTGCTGGCCCTCGATCACGAAGAACGAGAAGTAGTGCGCCACGCCGTAGCCCACGGCGATCGGCAGCAGCGTCGCGGCGAACCGGGCGGCCAACGGCTCCGAGCTGCCCGAGACGACCGCGCTCAGCCGCATCGAACCGAAGTACAGCACCGAGATCCCCGCGATCGACACCACCAGGCCGCCGGTCGCCACGAGCACGTCCGGCAGGGGCGTCGCGTTCAGCAGCGCCTGCCACCAGCTGGTGCGGGTGAGCCCGTCGAACGCGGTCGACCCGATCAGCACGCACGCCAACCCGGCAAGACCGGGCACCGGGTCGGGACGCACCAGGCCCGCCAGCGGATTGCGCAGGATCAGCCGCCCGTCCGAGCGGCGTCCCAGCGGCGCGCACCGGGCCAGCAGCGTCGAGTACACCTCGAAACCGTCGCCGCGCTCGAACCACGCGGGGCCGTAGCGGGCGGCGGCGGCCAGGTTCAGCAGCGCGTAGCCGAGGATCAGCGCGGCGACCAGTCGCGGATCGGCGCGGTTCGGCGCGACCAGCTCCAGCCACACGAAACCCAGCAGCCAGGCCGTCGCCACCCGGTAGCCGAGCCACCCCGGCACCGGTCGCGGATCGCGCCCCAGCCGCAGCGCGCTCAGCACGGTGCGCAGCGGGTTCACCGCTCGCCACACGGGTCCCAGCAGCACGCTCGCGGGGATCAGCCCGACCCAGAACGTCACGAACAACGCCCACGGCGCCAGGTTCGCGTTCGTCTCCGCCGGGCCGAAGAAGCCGACGGCCACCACGAAGACCGCGAGCAGCAGCACCACGATCCGGGCGGCACCGCGCAGCCGGGCGGAGTTCACCGCGGCGAACCGCACCGGTCGACCGGCCTCCGGGTCCAGCCACGGCTTCGACCACAGCGCGAGCAGCGCGACGAACGACACGGCGACCGCCAGCGCCCCGCCGACGACCGCGGCGGCGCCGTTGAGCGGCAGGTCGGTGCGGCCGCCGAGGCCGTGCGCGAGGAACTCGGTGCTCACCGCACTTCCAGGCTGGGCAGCGAGAGCCCTGACTCGTGCAGTTCGGCCTCGTACACGCCGGGGAGGTCGGCGGTGAACTCGACGACGCCGACCTCGCCGGGGGTCAGCGGCGCCGACTCGTCGTAGCCGTGGATGTGCAGCTCGTCGGGGCGGTCGCTGCGCACCTGGTACCGGACCTGGCCGCCGAGCGGGACCGACACCCGCTCCGTGCCGGTGCGGACCTGCCCGCCCGCGACCTCCGCGTCGACGACCACCGGCGGCGCGTCCGGCGCGGCGGGCTCGGGCGGGGGAGCGCCGCAACCCGCGAGCAGCAGGGCCGAGGCGGTGAGCGCGCATCCGATGAGCGGCGCCGTCGTTGTCATCGCAGTGGTCCTCCTGGTCACGCCGAATGTTTACAACAATCAATGTCACATTGAGGGATGACATTGTCCAGTTTCTGGTGTTCCATGGCCCGCATGAACCAGACCGCCGCCGAGTGGCACCGGGCGCTGCTGATGCAAGAGGTGCGGCCCACGGGAGGCGCCGCGCTCGACCAGATCTTCATCGCCTCCGGTGGCGCGACCGTGCTGACCCTGCTGCTCCTGCTGCTCGGCTACGCGCACCGCACCGGCCGCACCCGGCTCCTCGAACGAGCCGCCGCGCTGTCCCAGCGCGTGCTGCCGCGCGGGCTGCCCGGCTGGGTCGCGCTGCCGCAGATCGTCGCGATGATCTCGCTGCTCACGGCGCTGCTCGGGATGTACTGGGACATCTCGCTGCACATCACCCAGGGCCGGGACGAAGGCCCGCTGGCCAACATCGCGCACTACCCGATCCTCATCGGCCTGTTCGGCCTGTTCACCGCGGGCATGTTGGCCGTCGTGCTGCCCAAGGACGAACCCGTCGGCGGCGCGGCCGTGCGCATCACCCGCGACTGGTACGCCCCGGTCAGCGGACTGCTGCTGGCCGGAGCCGGGTTCTACGCGCTGCTCGGGTTCCCGCTCGACGACGTGTGGCACCGCATCTTCGGCCAGGACGTGACGCTGTGGGGGCCGACGCACCTGATGCTCATCGGCGGCGCCGGTCTGTCCCTGGTCGCCGTCGCGCTGCTCGAACGCGAAGGCAGGCTCGCCCGCTCCGACCTCGGTGAACCGGGCGCGCTGCCGCGGTTCGCGCACCGCGGCATGGCGATCGGCGGCCTGCTCGTCGGCCTTTCGGTGTTCCAAGCGGAGTTCGACTTCGGCGTGCAGCAGTTCCGCATGGTGCACCAGCCGTTCCTGATCGCCGTGGCCGTCGGCTGCGCGCTGGTCGTCGCGCGGTTGTGGGCCGGGCGCGGCGCGGCGCTGTTCGTCGTCGGGTTCTACGTGCTGGTGCGCGGCGGCGTCGCCGTGCTCGTGGGCCCGGTGCTCGGGGAGCAGTTCGCCACCATCCCGCTGCACGTCGTGGAAGCGCTCTGCGTCGAAGCCGCCGCGCTGCTGCTGGCCCGCCGCGCGCTGGCGCTCGGCGTGGTGTCCGGCCTGCTCATCGGCACCGTCGGGTACGCGTCCGAGTACGCGTGGACCCAGCTCGCCTTCCCGTTGCCGTGGACCCCGGACATGGCCCTCGAAGGCGCCGCCATGGCGGTGGCCGGCGGTGTCGCGGGCGGTGTGCTCGGCGCGCTGCTCGCCGGTGCGCTGCGCGGTGCGCTGCCGCGCCGCCAGGTCTCGGTGCCGCTGTTCGGCGGCGCGCTCGTGGTGATCGCGCTCGCCGTGACCAACGCGCTCGTCGGCACCGCGCCCCCGGTGCAGGCCACCGTCACGCTCACCGACGTGCGGGGCGGGCCGCAGGACCGCACCGGCCACGCCGTCGTGCGGATGAGCCCGGCAGGCACCGGGCAGGACTCCACCTGGCTCACCATGACCGGCTGGCAAGGCGGTGACCTGCACGTCGACCGGCTCACCCCGATCGGCCCGGACACCTACCGCACCAACGAGCCGATGCCGCTGCACGGCACCTGGAAGACCATGATCCGGTTCCACGAAGGCCGCGCGATGGTCGCCGTCCCGGTCTACATGCCCGCCGACGAGGCGCTGGGCGTGCCCGCGGTGACCGCGGACCCGCAGTTCACCCGCGACTCGCAACCGGAGTGGCAGGTGCTGCAGCGCGAGACGAAGCAGGACATCCCGTCCTGGCTGTGGGTGACCTGCTCGCTGGTGGTGCTGGCGTGCTCGCTGGCCCTGGTGCTGTCGCTGGGCTGGGGCGCGCAGCGGATCGGGCGCGTCGGAGCCGGTGCGCCGGAGCCGTCGCCGGAGCCGGAGAGGACGGCGACGTGATCCTCGCGCAGGCGCAGGTCCTGGCCAGCCACCCCATCATCACGGCGGTGCCGTTCTTCGTGCCCACCTTCGCGGTCGTCGGCGTCGTCGCGGTGATCGTCTACCGGGACCGCCGACGTTCCCGGGACGACGCCGACGACGACTGAGCCCGGTCACCGCGGGTGGGCGGAACCCGGCCCGAACCGCTCGCGAGTCGGGTGAAATCCGGGCTCGGTCGAGGGAAATCCTGGAAGTCGACCGTGTGGCTCTTGTCACAATTGTGGGCTCGGGGCACTCTCGGAGAGGTCGATGCGACGACCCGTACGAGAGGTGTTCGCCCATGTCTTCGACGACTGAACTGACCGACGTGCAGCGCGTACTGGGGCAGCTGCGCAGCAGCGTCGGCATGCTCCGATCGCGCTACGGAAACGCTGCGGCCGTGCGCCGCCTGAGCAACGATGTGGAACGGCTCGAGATCGACCTGGCCGAACTGTCCGCACTGCCAGCCCCGCGCCGGGAGATGAACCGCGGCGACACGGTGATGGTGCCGGACACGCCCTACGACCCGTCGTTGTGGCGCGACGCCGACGACGAAGGAGTCGGTGGCAGGCAGCAGCACTGATCGAACCGGCGCGGTGGCTCCGGCAACGCCGCCGCGGCCCGCGCCGGCACGAGTGGACGACCCAGCACCGGCAAGAACGATCGAGCCACCCAGGCCGAACCGGACACCGACAACGAGGTCACCCATGTCCGCACTCCCCGGTATCGATCCGTCCAGCGCCGAACCCGCCCACCCGCCCGGTCGTGCCGACCCGCGCACGCGGCGCACCGACCGGTGGTGGCTCGGACCGCTGATCACGGTGGTCGGCCTGGGGCTGTTCCTGATCTACGGCCTGATCCGCACGTTCATGAACACCGCCTACTGGGTGCCCGAGTACCACTACCTGGCGCCGTTCTACTCGCCGTGCCTGAGCGCGGCGTGCGTACCGGGGGCGAGCCACTGGGGGCAGTGGCTCCCCGCGATGGGGCCGTTCCTGCCGCCCCCGGTGATCGTGCTGCCGTTCGTGTTCGGGTTCCGGCTGACCTGCTACTACTACCGCAAGGCCTACTACCGCTCGTTCTGGGCGGCGCCGCCGGCGTGCGCGGTCGCCGAACCGCACCGCCGCTACACCGGCGAGACGCGGTTCCCGCTGGTGATGCAGAACGTGCACCGGTACTTCTTCTACGTCGCGCTGCTGGTCGCGGCCGTGCTCACCTACGACACCGTGATCGCGTTCCGCGGCGCCGACGGCGGTTTCGGCGTCGGGCTCGGCTCGCTGCTCATGGTGGTCAACGCGGTGCTGCTGTGGACGTACACGGTGTCCTGCCACTCGTGCAGGCACCTCATCGGCGGTCGCATCAACCACTTCTCCAAGCACCCCGTGCGCTACTGGCTGTGGACCAAGGTGAGCGCGCTCAACGCGCGGCACATGCAGCTCGCCTGGGCCTCGCTGCTGTCGGTCGCGCTGGTCGACCTGTACGTGCTGCTCATCGCGGCCGGAGCCTTCCCCGATCCCCGACTGTTCAACTGAAAGGCCCTCGATGCGGATCGAGCAGCACGACTACGACGTCATCGTGATCGGCGCGGGCGGCGCGGGCCTGCGCGCGGCCATCGAGACCCGGCAGCGCGGACTGCGCACGGCGGTGGTGTGCAAGTCGTTGTTCGGCAAGGCCCACACGGTGATGGCCGAAGGCGGCATCGCGGCCTCCATGGGCAACGCCAACCCGCACGACGACTGGCAGGTGCACTTCCGCGACACCATGCGCGGCGGGAAGTTCCTGAACAACTGGCGGATGGCGGAGCTGCACGCGCGGGAGGCCCCGCAGCGGGTGTGGGAGCTGGAGACCTACGGTGCGCTGTTCGACCGCACCGCCGACGGCCGGATCAGCCAGCGCAACTTCGGCGGCCACGAGTACCCGCGGCTCGCGCACGTCGGCGACCGCACCGGGCTGGAGCTCATCCGCACCCTGCAGCAGAAGATCGTCTCGTTGCAGCAGGCCGACTTCGCCGAGCACGGTGAGCACGAGGCCCGGCTGAAGGTGTTCCAGGAGTGCACCGTCACCGAACTGCTCAAGGACGCTCCGGACGGACGGATCGCCGGGGCGTTCGCCTATTGGCGGGAGAGCGGGCGCTACGTGCTGTTCCGGGCTCCGGTGGTGATCCTCGCGACCGGTGGCATCGGCAAGTCGTTCAAGGTCACGTCGAACTCCTGGGAGTACACCGGTGACGGCCACGCGCTGGCGCTGCGCGCGGGGGCCGCGCTGATCAACATGGAGTTCGTGCAGTTCCACCCGACCGGCATGGTGTGGCCGCCGAGCGTGAAGGGCATCCTCGTCACCGAGTCCGTGCGCGGCGACGGGGGAGTGCTGCGCGACTCCGGCGGGCGCCGGTTCATGTTCGACTACATCCCCGACGTGTTCAAGGACAACTACGCCGACACCGAGGACGAGGCGGACCGCTGGTACGCCGACCCCGAGGCCAACCGCAGACCGCCGGAACTGCTGCCCCGCGACGAGGTGGCCCGTGCGATCAACAGCGAGATCAAGGCGGGCCGCGGCTCCGAGCACGGCGGGGTGTTCCTGGACATCGCGACCCGGCTGACCCCGGACGAGATCACCCGGCGGTTGCCGTCGATGCACCACCAGTTCCGCGAACTGGCCGACGTGGACATCACCGGGGAGATGATGGAGGTCGGCCCCACCTGCCACTACGTGATGGGCGGGGTGGAGGTCGACCCGGACACCGCGGCCTCCGGGGTGCCGGGGCTGTTCGCGGCCGGTGAGGTCGCGGGCGGGATGCACGGGTCCAACCGGCTGGGCGGGAATTCGCTGTCGGACCTGCTCGTGTTCGGCAGGCGGGCCGGGC
Organism: Saccharopolyspora gloriosae; assembly: GCF_014203325.1. Classification (NCBI taxonomy): domain Bacteria; kingdom Bacillati; phylum Actinomycetota; class Actinomycetes; order Pseudonocardiales; family Pseudonocardiaceae; genus Saccharopolyspora; species Saccharopolyspora gloriosae. The sequence continues at coordinate 704,075 of NZ_JACHIV010000001.1, forward strand.
TGGGCGCCGCGGAATACCTGGCGGCCGGGCACGGGCCGGAACCCCGTCAGTCCGATGTGGACGATGCGGCCGAGCGCGCGGAGCAACCGTTCGCGCCCGCCGCGAACGCGGAGAACCCGTACGCGCTGCACTCCGAGCTGCAGCAGGTGATGAACGACCTCGTCGGCATCATCCGCGTCGGCGAGCAGATGCAGGACGCGTTGCGGCGCCTGGACGAACTGCGCGAACGCGCCCGGAACCTGGTGGTCGAGGGCAACCGGCAGTTCAACCCCGGCTGGCACCTCGCCCTGGACCTGCGGAACATGCTCCTGGTCAGCGAATGCGTGGCGCGGGCGGCGGTGCTGCGCACCGAGAGCCGCGGCGGCCACACCCGCGACGACCACCCGGGCATGGCTCCCACGTGGCGGCGCACCCTGCTGGCCTGCTCGCTGAGCAGGGACGGCGTCCGCGTCGACGAGCAGCGCCAGCTCCCGGTGCGCCCGGACCTGCTGGAGCTGTTCGCGGCCGAGGAACTGCGCAAGTACTTCACCGACGAGGAACTCGCCGCCGCGGCGGGCTGAGGAGGCCGACGATGAGTTACCTGGCGCATCTTCGCGTGTGGCACGGCGACGCCGACGGCGGCGAGCTGCGGGACCACGTCGTCGAGGCGGCCGAGGGCGAGGTGGTGCTCGACCTCGTGCACCGCCTGCAGGCCACCGAATGCCCCGACCTCGCGGTGCGGTGGAACTGCAAGGCCGGCAAGTGCGGCTCCTGCTCGGCGGAGATCAACGGCAAGCCGAAGCTGATGTGCATGACGCGGATGTCGACGTTCGCCACCGACGAGGTCATCACGGTGACGCCGATGCGCACCTTCCCGGTGATCAAGGACCTGGTGTGCGACGTGTCGTTCAACTACGTCAAAGCCCGCGAGGTGCCCGCGTTCGAGCCGCCCGCCGACCTCGAACCCGGCGAGTACCGCATGCAGCAGGTGGACGTGCAGCGCTCGCAGGAGTTCCGCAAGTGCATCGAATGCTTCCTGTGCCAGGACGTCTGCCACGTGATCCGCGATCACGAGGACAACAAGGAGGCGTTCTCCGGGCCGAGGTTCCTGATGCGGGTGGCGGAACTGGAGATGCACCCGCTGGACGCGCGCGGCGAGACCCGCGCGGACCGGCCTGACGAGGCGCGCGAGGAGCACGGGCTCGGGCTGTGCAACATCACCCGGTGCTGCACCGACGTGTGCCCGGAGCACATCCAGATCACCGACAACGCGCTCATCCCGTTGAAGGAACGCGCCGCCGATCGGTACTACGACCCGCTGCTGCGGCTGTTCCGGCGCAAGCGGGACTGAGGTCGGCCACCGCCCGGACCGGAAAGGGCCACCGCGCGGGCTCGGGCGGTTCCACCTGGCAGGCCGGTCCGGGCCGGGTCAAGGAGTCGCGCGCATCGTTTCAAATGGCGGGAATCATTTACCGTGCGTGCCGAAGCCGCATGCGCACTGTTACTCAAATAGGAAAATCGGCCATTTCGGGCTCCCTCGGGATTGCTCGGCCGGGCGCGGCCGATCGGCGCGCGTCGCCATGGCCTCGCGCTGGGGCGGAAATCACTCCGATTTCGGGCGGGCCGCTCGACGTTCGGGCCGGCGGCTCGGCAAGTGTCCATGTCGTACGGTGCGTGAGCTGGGGCATCGCCAGGTTTACCGGCACTTCCTCCACGTTTTTCCCGCACTTTCCCGTGTTGAACAGTCACCGCGCATTGCGGCCGTGTGAATGATGGCAAAGTCCCATTGCGTGCGTCATCACACTCCCGCTCGGATCGCTCCCAATTCTCGGGAAAACACCAGCTAAGGCCTGTCAAGATGCAGATCTTGGAAGGTGTCGACGCACGTCGCGAAGGGGTGGCGGGTTCTAGCCATGCCTTTGTTTCCAGCTGGGCCCGGTAGCTACGTTTTCGGCATCCGAGTCAATTAGAGCAATCGACTCCAGTGCCGGGCGGTGCGTCCGCCGGAAACGTGTCGGTTCGTGACGGAGGTAATCCCGTGAAGAAAATGCTGTTCGGTGCCGGCGCCGGTCTCTCCGCCGCGGCACTCGTGGTCGCAGCGGTTCCCGCACTCGCCGCCGCCCCGCAGGCCGACCTCGCCCCGCTGACCATGCACACGGCCAACGCCGCCGGTGCCGGTGACTCCTTCGTGGTGAACCTGAAGGACGGCGCCAACGCCGCCGACGTCGCCAAGGAACTGGGCGTGCAGACCGAGCACGTCTACAACAGCACCCTCAACGGCTTCTCGGCCTCGCTGAGCCCGCAGCAGCTGCACGACGTGCGCGCCAGCCAGGCCGTCGAAGGCGTGTCGCAGAGCTTCCGCATCCAGGTCGAGGCGCCGCACGCCGCCGCCGTCGGCTCCTGGGGCCTGGACCGGCTGGACCAGCCGGAGCTGCCGCTGGACGACACCTACGCCCCGGCGCAGACCGGTGCGGGCGTCACCGCGTACGTCATCGACACCGGCCTCGCCGTCGACCACCCCGACTTCGAAGGCCGCGCCAAGTTCGGCTTCGACGCCACCGGTGGCGACGGCGGCGACGTCCAGGGCCACGGCACGCACACCGCGGGCACCATCGCCTCCAAGACCTACGGCGTGGCCCCCGGTGCCGAGCTGGTCGGCGTGAAGGTCCTCGGCGACGACGGAAGCGGCACCAGCGCCGACATCATCGCCGGCATGGACTGGGTCGCCCAGAACGCCAACGGCCCGTCCGTGGCGAACATGTCGCTCGGCGGCAGCAAGGACCCGGCGCTGGACGAGGCCGCCACCGGCCTGGTCGACGCGGGCGTGTTCCTGGCCGTCGCGGCCGGCAACGAGTCGCAGGACGCGGAGAACGTCTCCCCGGCCAGCGCGGAGGGCGTGTTCACCACGGCGGCCTCCGACATCAGCGACACCTCGGCCGAGTTCACCAACTTCGGCGCGACCGTCGAGGGCTACGCCCCCGGCGTGGACATCACCTCGACCGTCCCCGGTGGCGGCACCGAGGCGATGGACGGCACCTCGATGGCCAGCCCGCACGTGGCCGGTGCCGGTGCGCTGTTCCTCGAAGCCAACCAGGGCGCGGCTCCGGCTGACGTGATCAAGGGCCTGCAGGGCGGCGCCTCGGTCGGCGTCGTCCAGGGCGCCCCGCAGGGCACCATCGCCGACCTGCTCCAGGTCGACGCGGGCTGACGCTCCGCAAGAAACCGGTGTGGCCGGGTATCGACCCGCGAGGCGATGCCCGGCCACCTTCTTGACCCTCTTCTTGATCGGTCAATGCCGACCGCCGATTCCCACGCGCGATGAGCGCGGACAGGTGGTCGTCCGTGGTGCCCCGCACCGCGTGGAACCACCTGATGCAGACATTGGTTCGCGGTCCTGGCACTGACCAGAGGAAGTGCGGCTGAGGTGTATCAACTCTTTCTGGCGTTCGACGGCTTCGTCCCGGCGCTGACGGTCCTGTTCCCGCTCGCGGTGCTCGTCGCCGCCGTGTCCGGCACGGTGCGCAGCAACAACCTCCGATCGGTCTCCCCGCTGCACGATCCGCTGATCGACGCGGTGCTCGTGTTCGCGGTGATGTTCACCGCCTACCTGGTGTTCTACCCGCAGCCCGAGATCGCGGAGCGGGTCCGGATGGAGATCGGCAACGACCTGTACACGGCGCTGCGGGCGGCTCCCGGCGATGTGCGGCCCTGGGTGCAGCTGGCCGGGAACCTGGTGCTGCTGCTGCCGATGGCGACCCTGGTGCCGCTGCGGGTCCGCTGGTTCGACAACCTCGGCAAGATCGTCATCGGCGGGCTGATGACGGCGCTGACGATCGAGACCGTGCAGTTCTTCTTCATCCCCGGCCGGGTCGCCTCCACCGACGACGTCGTGCTCAACACGCTCGGCGCGTCCATGGGCGGCCTCGTGGTGTGCGCCCGCTGGTGGCGCGCTCAGGGCCAGCTCCCCGGCCCCAACCACCGCAGCGTCGAGCCGGACGAGGCGCAGACGACGGTGTGGCGGATCATCGAGAAGATCGAGCAGGAGCGCGTTCCCGGCGTGCGGCGCCCGGACACCGCCACGGTGCGCGTCGCGACCCGGCAGAGCCGCGAGCGCAACGCGGTGCCGGTGCGCCGGCCCGGCGCCCCGCTCCCGGCCGAGGCGCGCGGAACCGCCGCGCGCCGCCCGGCGGTGGCGAACGTCCCGGCTCCCGCGAAGGCCCCGGCCCAGGACGGGCGCATCCCCGCGAACGCGGCACCGCGCGAGGGACGGGTGCCGTCCCCCGCCGCCATCGAGCGGGCTTTCCCGGCCGCGGCGAACGCCTCGGGCGGGCGGCCCCGCCAGGGCGTGCCCGCCGGTCGCACTCCCGCGCGGCGTTCCTGACACCGGTGGCCGGGTGACCCGCGCCCGGCCACCCGGCCACCGGCACCACCCGGCCGGACGCGCCCTCGGCCGGATGGGGCTCAGCGGCGCCGCGCCTACTTCCCGCGCGGCGCCTGCTTCGGAGTTCCCTGCAAGGCCTGGTTGCGGGCGCTGAACGAGCGTCCGAGGGCGGCCACCTCCCGCTCCATCTCCGGCATGATCTTGCGCAGCGACGGGGCCATGATCCGCGCGACCAGCTTCGAGGCGGGCAGGTTGCGCAGCCAGTGCATCAGCATCACCGGGCGCGGCACGTACACCCGGCGGGAGCGGCGCTCCACGGCGTCGGCGAACGCGATGGCGCACTTCTCCACGGTCGTGGTGGCGTGCATCGGCCACGGCAGGCGCTTGCGCATCTCCCGGAAGCTCGGCAGGTCCGCCTTCGCGTCGCGCACCAGGTCGGTGTCGATCCACGACGGGTGCGCGCTGCCGACCGCGACGCCGAGGTGGGCGACCTCGGAGCTCAGCGCGCTGGCCAGGGCCTCCGCGCCCGCCTTGCTCGCGGTGTAGGCGGCCATGCCGCCCATCGGGGCGAACGCCGACAGCGAGGACACGACCAGGACGTAGCCGCGCTGCTCGATCACGTGCGGCAGCGCGAGGCGCGCGGTGTGGAAGACGCCGTTGATGTTCACGTCGATCGTCTTGGTGAACGCGTGCGGGTCGCCGTTCTGCACGGTGCCGAACGGCGCGATGCCCGCGTTGGCGATCACCACGTCGATCCGGCCGTGCGCGGCGACGGTGCCGTCGATGGCGGCCTGGAGGGAGTCGGGGTCGGTGACGTCGGCCTCGAACCAGGTGTGGCCGTCGCCGAGTTCGGCGGTGACGGCTTTGAGCTCATCGGGTTCGAGCCCGGTCAGCGAGAGCCGGGCGCCGCGACGGGCGAGCTCCCTGGCGGTCTGCGCACCGATGCCGCGCGCGGCACCGGTGATCAGGACGACTTTGCCGGACATCGTTGACGGCATGCGCACTCCCGGAACGTGGATCAGCGTCACCTACTCCGAGGTAGGCTACCGGCAGTAGCTTACTTTCGGTAGGTCCAGGCGCGCGGACTCCGCTCAGCCTGTGGATGAACGCCGAACCTGTGGACGACTCCCGCGATTTCGCGAGAGATCGAACGCCCCCGGCCACGTCCCCTGCGCAGCCTCACCTGCGTCGATGCCGCTGCTGGCCGGACTCGTGCGGCGCTCCGGGTTCTCGCGAGATCGCGACGGGACGGACCAGGTTCAGAGCGGTTCAGAGGGCGGTGAGGTCGGCTCGCTCGACGTCGCGGCCGTCCAGGATCCGCTCCGCCAGCGAGCGCATCTGGGTCGCCGAACCCTCCTCCAACTCCGCCTGGGCCAATTGCTCCCCGCCGTCGTAGAGACCGGCCATGGCCTCCTTGAACGGCCCCGTGAACTCCGGGCCGCGGGCCTGCCGCAGCCGGTCCACCAGCTCCGCGCTCGGCATCCCCGGCACCCGGGACTCCCCGGCGACGAGATCCTCGGGCGCGCTGCCGGACGGAACGTCCTCGGTGTCGGTGAGCCAGCGGGTCAGCTCGTCGGCCTGGGCCTGCCGGTCCCGCTGGATCCCCGCCGCGTAGGCGGCGACCTCGGGATCGCCGGAGTCGGCCGCCAGCTCGGTCAGCTCCAGCAGCTGCTGGTGGTGCGCCAGCAGCTGCCGGGCGAACTCCTGATCGGTGCTCGTGTGCGCCGCGTCCTCCTGCTCCTCGGTCTCCGGCGCGTCCGCGCCGGGCGGCTCCGAGGAGTCCGCGGCCGGTGGCGGGGCGGGCTGCTCCGCGGGGCCGCAGCCGGTGAGCGCCAGCCCGCAGGCCAGCGCCGCGCCGACCAGTAGCCGCGGCGCTCGCGCCCGGCCCCGGGCGGGGGAAACGCCTGGTCCGGCGGTCGTCGGGCCGCCGGGCGCGTATCGGCTCGGCGACCACGCGCGGCCGGGCGGTGCGGTCCGCGTTGGCCGGTGCCGGTGGAACGAGGCTCGCTGCACGTGCCGCCCTCTCCCAGGGTGGTGGTCGGGTCCGGCCGGGCCCGCAGGCATCGCCGACCGGGGCTGTCGCGCTCCAGGCTAACGATCGAGAAGCGCTCACCCGCCAGGGTGCGCCGCGCCGGTGGCCGACGCGAGGTGTCGCCTCGCTCTCACCACGGATGACCTTGCGCGAGTCGATGACTAGGGTGGCTACGGCCCGGCCGCAGGCACGTGCGGCGGTCGGACTACTATCCGCAGACGGCAGCGATCGTGCCGGGCGCAGGCCACCTGGTACCTGGGCGCGTCGCAGCCGACGCGCCGACCCGACCGGGTCGGGCGGTCCCGTTCGCGGGCCCGCGCAATCACGAGGAACAGTGCAGGAGGCACCGTGACGGCCGTCGCGCCACAGCCGATAGCCACGCGCCCCTATCCGGCGCGCCAAACGGTCAAGGGGTCGTTCCTGGCGCGGATGTTCCGCACCACCGACCACAAGCAGATCGGCATCCTCTACCTCGTCACCTCGATCGCCTTCTTCATCGTGGGCGGGTTGATGGCGATGCTGATCCGCGGGGAGCTGGCCGTTCCCGGGATGCAGTTCTTGTCCCAGGAGCAGTACAACCAGCTGTTCACGATGCACGGCACGATCATGCTGCTGCTGTACGCGACGCCGATCTTGTTCGGCTTCGCGAACTACATCCTGCCGCTGCAGATCGGTTCGCCGGACGTCGCGTTCCCGCGCCTGAACGCGTTCGGCTACTGGCTCTACCTGTTCGGTGGGCTCGTGGTCGTCAGCGGGTTCCTGCTGCCGGGCGGTGCCGCGGACTTCGGCTGGTTCGCCTACACCCCGCTCTCGGACGCCCTGCACTCGCCGGGCCACGGCGCGGACTTCTGGGTCGCCGGCCTGGCCGTCTCCGGTCTGGGCACGATCCTCGGTGCGGTCAACATGATCACCACCGTGGTCTGCCTGCGCGCACCGGGCATGACCATGTGGCGGATGCCGATCTTCACCTGGAACATCCTGGTGACGAGCGTGCTGATCCTGATGGCCTTCCCGATCCTCACCGCGGCCCTGATGGGTCTGCTGGCGGACCGGCAGCTCGGTGCCCACGTGTTCGACCCCGCCAACGGCGGCGTGATCCTCTGGCAGCACCTGTTCTGGTTCTTCGGACACCCCGAGGTCTACATCGTCGCGCTGCCGTTCTTCGGCATCGTCTCGGAGATCTTCCCGGTGTTCAGCCGCAAGCCGCTGTTCGGCTACACCGGCCTGGTGTACGCGACGCTGGGCATCGCGGCCCTGTCGGTCGTCGTGTGGGCGCACCACATGTACGCGACCGGCGCGGTGCTGCTGCCGTTCTTCTCGTTCACCACGTTCCTCATCGCCATCCCGACGGGCATGAAGTTCTTCAACTGGATCGGCACCATGTGGCGCGGCCAGCTGACGTTCGAGACGCCGATGCTGTTCAGCGTCGGGTTCCTGGCGACGTTCCTGTTCGGCGGTCTGACCGGCGTCCTGCTGGCCGCCCCGCCGATCGACTTCCACGTCTCCGACACGTACTTCGTGGTCGCGCACTTCCACTACGTGCTCTACGGCACGATCGTGTTCGCGACCTTCGCCGGCATCTACTTCTGGTTCCCGAAGATGACGGGCCGGATGATGGACGAGCGGCTCGGGAAGATCCACTTCTGGTTGACGTTCATCGGCTTCCACACCACGTTCCTGGTGCAGCACTGGCTGGGCAACGAGGGCATGGTCCGCCGGTACGCCGACTACCTGGAATCCGACGGCTTCACCGCGCTGAACACGCTGTCCACCGTGGGCGCGTTCATCCTCGGCGCGTCGATGCTGCCGTTCCTGTGGAACGTGTTCAAGAGCTACCGCTACGGCGAGATCGTGAACGTCGACGACCCGTGGGGCTACGGCAACTCCCTGGAGTGGGCCACGTCCTGCCCGCCGCCGCGGCACAACTTCACCGAGCTGCCCCGGATCCGCTCCGAGCGCCCGGCCTTCGAACTGCACTATCCGCACGTCGCGGACCGGATGCGCCTCGAAGCCCACGTCGGCCTCACCGGCAAGCCGCTCGCGCACGCCGCTCCCTCGGAGAAGGCGGCGCAGGCCGTGGTCCCGCCCGAGCAAGGCGGGGACCGCGACGCCACCGAGAAGTAACCGCTCACCGCGAGCGCAACGTGATGTGCGCGCTAGTGCCGCACCGCACGGCTGTGCCAAGGTGAGTCGGCTCTGAACGACGAGCCCCGGCAGACCCCGGTCTGCCGGGGTTTCTCGTGTTCCCGACCGGAAAGGAGTGCCCGCAGCCGTGAGCACGCCGAATCCCACCACCGTGCTGATCACCGTGACCGGACAGGACAAGCCGGGAGTCACCTCCGTGCTGTTCGCCGCCCTCACCGCGCACGGGGTGGACATCGTCGACGTCGAACAGGTCGTGATCCACGACCGGCTGGTGCTCGGTGTGCTCGTGTCGACCGACCGGGACCCGGAACACCTGCAGGAAGCCGTGGAGCAGGCGATGGCGACCGTCGGCATGGCCGTGGACGTGCTGATCGGCGCTCCCGACGGCGACCCGGCGAAGCTGGCGCCCACCCACGTGGTCGTCGTGCTGGGACACCCGGTCTCGGCGCGCAGCTTCACCGAGGTCGCGCGCAGGCTGGCCGCGATGAACGTCAACATCGACTCCATCCGCCGCGTCGCCGACTACCCGGTGACGGGACTGGAACTGCAGGTCACCGCCCCCGACTCCACCGAGGAGATGGGCGCGGCGCTGACCTCGGAGATGGGCGAGCTCTCCGCCGGGCTCGGCGTGGACGTGGCCGTCGAACGCGCCGGCCTGACCAGGCGGGCGAAGCGGCTGGTCGTCTTCGACGTGGACTCCACGCTCATCCAGGGCGAGGTCATCGAGATGCTCGCCGCGAAGGCCGGCTGCGAGGACGCCGTCCGCGAGGTCACCGAACGCGCCATGCGCGGCGAACTGGACTTCGCCGAGTCGCTGCGCGAGCGGGTCGCGGTCCTCGAAGGCCTGCCCGCGACGGTGCTCGACGAGGTGGCGGCCGACCTGGAACTCACCCCCGGCGCCCGCACCACGGTGCGCACGCTGCGCAGGCTCGGGTTCCACACCGGCGTCGTCTCCGGCGGCTTCACGCAGATCATCGACCACCTGGTGGCCGAGCTCGGACTCGACTTCAGCGCGGCCAACGAGCTGGAGATCGTCGACGGCAAGCTCACCGGCCGGGTCATCGGCGAGATCGTCGACCGCCCCGGCAAGGCGCACGCGCTGCGGCGGTTCGCCGAGGAGTTCGGGGTGCCCTCCGGGCAGTGCGTCGCCGTGGGCGACGGCGCGAACGACATCGACATGCTCTCCGCGGCCGGGCTCGGCATCGCGTTCAACGCGAAACCCGCGCTGCGCGAGGTCGCCGACACCGCGCTCTCGCACCCGTTCCTGGACGCGATCCTGTTCGTGCTGGGCGTGACGCGCGCCGAAGTGGAGCTCGCCGACGCCGAGGACGGCGTGGTGCGGCGGGTTCCGCTCGAAGCGTGACGCGCAACGTGGCCCCACCCGCGCTCGTTCTCCAGGCGGGCACATCGATCACGACAGGGCAAGGGGCGCGAGCATGACCGGGACCGAACTGGACGAGGTGTCGCTGCGCATCGAAGCGACGCCGGAACAGGTCTGGGACCTGCTCTCCGACATCACCCGGATGCCGGAGTGGAGCCCGAACCTGGCCCGCTGCACGTGGCGCGGACGCGTCCGCGAACCGGTGGCGGGGGCGCGGTTCATCGGGTTCAACAAGCCCGGCATCCCCACGCCGAACGTCGTGGAGCGGGCCGAGCGCGGGCGGGAATTCACCTTCCGCACCACGCTGCACAACACGGTGTGGCGCTACCTGCTCACCGAGGACGGCACCGGCACGCTGGTGACCGAGCAGCGGGACACGTCGCGGACGAAGCACGGGATGCTGGCGCCGCTGTACAAGCTCGTCGGCGGCCGCGAGAAGTTCGCCGAGAACTTCCGCACCGGCATGGAGCAGACCCTCCACCGCCTGAAGACGGCCGCGGAGTCCTAGCCGCGGGGCAGGTTTCGGAGTGAACGGACCGTCCGTCCAATCTCGTTGGACGAACGGTCCGTTCACTCATGCCAGGTGTCCTGCTCGGGCAGCCCTCCTGCGTGCCGCACCGCGCAACGGCACGGCGGTTTCTCGGAGTGAACGGACCGTCCGTCCAATCTCGTTGGGCAGACGGTCCGTTCACCCCGTGTCAGGTGTCCTGCCGAGCCCCGTGTGCGAGCAGCACTGGTACCGGGGCGTGACGGTTCCTGGAGTGAACGGACCGCTTGTCCAATCTGGTTGGGCAGACGGTCCGTTCACTCCGGTGCGTCAGGTCGTCGTCGGGTTCGGGATCGCGGGCAGGTCGACGTGGCCGTTGGAGATGAACGACGGGCGTTGCTCCAGTTCGGTGAACGCCGGGGTCAGGTCCGGGAAGCGGTCGAACAGCGCGGACAACCCGATGCGGGCTTCCAGCCGGGCCAGCTGGGAGCCGACGCAGAAGTGCACCCCGTGGCCGAAGCTGAGGTGCGCCGAATCGGAACGGGCCGGATCGAACAGCTCCCCGTCGGGGTAGTGCGCGGCGTGCCGGTTCGCCGCCAGCAGCCCGGCCACGATCGCCTCGCCCGCCCGGATCGCGTCGCCGCCGGGCAGTGCGATCTCCTCGACGGCGAAGCGCAGCGGCAGGTTCGCGAGCGGCGGCTGCCAGCGCAACGTCTCCTCGACGACCGCGTCCCAGCTCAGGTCGCCCGCTCGGACCGCGGCCAGGTGCCGGGGCTCGGTGAGCAGCTGCGCGATGGCGTGCCCGAGCAGGTTCACCGTCGTCTCGTGGCCCGCCGAGAACATCAGCATCAAGGTGTCGGTCAGCTCGCCGTCCGACAGGCGAGTCCCATCCTCGTCCCGCATCGCCAGCAGGTCGCTGGTCAGGTCGTCGCCCGGGGTCCGGCGGCGGGCGGCGACGTGGTCGCCGAACAACCGGTACAGGGTCTCCATCCCGGACACCATCTGCTCCGGGGTGGTCGTCGTGCTGAAGAAGGACTCCACCAGGCGGCGCATCTCGTCGAGGGCCGAGCGGTCGGTGATGCCGAGCAGTGAGCTGATCACCGCGACCGGCAACGGGTTCGCGAAGCGCTCGCGCAGGTCCACGGCCACACCCGGCGCGGCGGCGGCCACGTCGTCGAGCAGTTCGGTGGTGATCCGTTCGACGTGCGGCTGCAGCTCGCGGATGCGGCGGGCGGTGAACGCGGGTGCGATGAGAGCTCGGAGCCTGCGGTGCTCGGCGCCGTGCGAGTTGAACATGTTCCGCATCGAGACCCAGGTGTGCAGCGGCCAGTCCGGCGGCAGCTCGCGGTACGCGGGCCAGTGCCGGTGCGGATCCTTGGACACGCGGGGGTCGGCGAACAGGGACCGCAGCACGACCGGGTCGGTGACCAGCCACGCCTCCACCTCGCCGGGTAGCACCACGCGCGTCGCCGGACCTCGCCGGCTGAGGCGGGCCGCCTCGGCGTGCAGGTCGCTCCCGGTGGGGTCGAGCGGGTAGGGGCAGGTGGAAGGGTCCATCGATCGGCTCCGCGGTGTCGTCCTCGCACGTCGTGGATGACGCGAACCCAGCATGGGGCGATCAGGCTCCGCTCGGTGACCGTCGACGGGGTGAAGCTCCGTCGCCGTTCGGACGCATCGGTTCCACGCCCCGGCACGCCTGAACCCGTCCGAAGGCGGTGGACGGCGCCCGGGTGGGCGGGACTTCGCGGAGTGAACGGACCGTTCGTCCAATCCCGTTGGACGAACGGTCCGTTCACTCAGATCGGAGCCCCGCTGGCGGCCCCCGGGTGAGCCCAGATGCGGGTGGCGAGGTTTTCGAGTGAACGGACCGTTTGTCCAGTCACGTTGGTCGAACGGTCCGTTCACTCGGTTCGGAGCCCTGCTGACGGCTCGGGCGATCGGTGTGTTGCGGGGCGAGCGGGTGGTGAGCTTTGTGAGTGAACGGACCGTTTGCCCAGTCGCGTTGGTCGAACGGTCCGTTCACTCCGGTCGGGTGTGAGCGATCCCCTGTGGTCGGGGTGGGGTGGGCGCGGTCCGGGGTGGGGATAATCGGGGTGTGTTCGATGCCGCTGTGCTGAATCCCTTGCTGACCCGCTACGCGTCCTGGCTGGCGATGCCGACGGAGCTGACCGCGGACACCTCCGACGAGGATCCGGAGCAGGTCGTGCTGATGCCGATGGTGCTGCGAATCGAGCGCGCCGAGCCGCCGCGCCGCACCGCGCTGCTGGAGGCCGCGGCGTCGGCGGCGCTCGCGGTGTGCCTGGACGAGCGGGCCAAGCCCGGCGGTGAGTGGCACGAGCCGGTGCACCACTGGATCTCGGGCCGCATCCGCAAGGTGTCGCGGCGGGCGCGGGGCGCGCACTGGGCGGCGGTGCAGGAGTTGCCGGGGCGCACGGTGGAGGTGGACGGAGCCGAGGTGCGGGCGTTCCTGCCGTCGCGGGTCGCGGACATGCCGAAGGAGCTGACGCGGCTGCAGATCTCCGGCAGCGAGCTCGACGCGGACGAGCCCGGCCCGCCCGCGGTGGGGGAGCCGGTGCTGTGGTTGAACCCGGACGTGGCGATGAGCGCGGGGAAGTCCGCTGCCCAGGTCGGTCACGCCACGATGTTCCTGGCTGCGTTGCTGCACGGCGAGCACCGCGATGACGAGGTGGCGCGGTGGTCGGCGGCGGGGCTGCCGTGCTCGGTCCGGGTGGCCGACGGGGCGACTTGGCGGCGGTTGCTGCCGGGCGAGGACGCGGAGACCGCGTGGCGCCGCCACGGTGTCGCGGCGGTCCGTGACGCGGGTTTCACCGAGATCGATCCCGGCACGGTCACCGTCCTCGCCCAGTGGCCGCGGCCGTCCGCAACGGCCTGAGCGGCGGCGTTCAGGCCGTGGGGTGCGGGCTGCTCGCGCGGCGCGCGTTCAGGACGGCGTCGAGGAGGTCGAGGATCTGCCTGCGGAGTTCGGGCAGGTCGCCCAGCGCTTCGTCCTCGATGGCGACCAGCACTCGTTCGTTGACCGAGGCCAGCAGCGACTGCCATTGCGCGGCGGTGAACTCGGCGTCCGCGGAGTTGCGGGCGAGCATTTCGGCCCACTGCCGGTACGCGTCCCGGCGGCGCCGCATCCCTTCCTGCCCGACGCGGACGATCTCGACGAGCAGCACCCGGGCCAGCTCCGGGTCGTCGAGGACGACGCGCAGGTAGACGTCCATGCCGGTGAGCATCCGGTGCTGCCCGTAGGGCTGGTCGCGGACGGCTTCGCTGATCGCGTCGACCAGTTTCGACGTGGCGGCCTCGTAGGCGTCGAGGAAGCACTCCTGCTTGTCCGCGAAGTGCTCGTAGAACGTGCGCCGCGAGACCTGCGCTTCGCGGACGATGTCGGCGACCTTCGCGCCGTCGTAGCCGTTCGCGGCGACGGCGCGGACCGCGCCGATGCGCAGCTTCCTGCGGTGGTGGTCCCACGCCCCTTCGGTGCGGGGGCCGGGCGGTAGCCGCGGGCCGCGCTCGGGAAACAGCGGGTCGACCTCGGTCATGCCTTCAAAATAGCGCCCCGGCCGCGTCCGATACGCGGCATTCGGGCTCGGTGCGGGCGGGCTCACGCCCGAGGCCGCGCATGAGTCCGCCCGAGAGCGTCTGCGACATCTCGTCGCGAAGGTCTGGCGGCCTGGAAGTCGTCAAGGCCAAGTGCTCTCGGGCGGCTCATCCGGGTGATCCCGGCAACGCCGATGCTCCCGCGGCACGAGGTGGCGGGCCAGGGTCGAAAGTCCCAGTTCAGCGAGCGGGTTCGCAGACGACGACCGGGATCGTGCGGTCGGTCCAGGACTGGTACGAGTCGAAATCGGCGTAGAGCTCCAAGAGCTTCGCCCACAGCTCGGCCCGTTCCGGTCCTTCGGCGACCCGTGCCCGCAGCCGCTGCACGTCCTTGCCGATTTGCACCGTGACCTCGGGGTTCGCGGTGATGTTGTGGTACCAGGCGGGATGCTTGGGCAGGCCGCCCTGGGAGGCGACGAGCACCACCCGCTGCCCGTCGCGCAGGTACAGCAGCGGCGTGGTGCGGTCCTGCCCGCTCTTGCGCCCGGTCGTGGTCAGCAGGCAGGTCGGCACCCCGCGCCGCCAGGCGCTGCCGATGCGCCACCGGCCGCCGACGCGCCCGCCGGTGGCGCGGTACGCGCGCACGTGCGCCTGCGACATCACCCGCATCACCTTGGGCACCAGCGGGGAATCGAGCTGCCGCGGTCTGCGCATGGCGAGTCCTCCTGCTCCTCGGCCTGGACGGACCGAGCAGGTCCGTCGGTGGCAAGCGGTGCTTTCGGCTGTGCGGCGGGGAGTCCGCGTCCTTGGGTCTCGGCCAAACGCTTGCTAGGGTCATTGAAGCAGCTGCAGCAAGGCGCGTCGATCTCCATCCGGGCTCCGTCCACGCATCGCCGCCGCGGGCTCCGCCGAACCCCGGCGCGGAGAGGAAATTCCTTGCGACACGGCATCGTGCTGTTCACCAGTGATCGCGGGATCACGCCGGGACCGGCCGCGCAGGCGGCCGAGCAGGCCGGTTTCGACACGTTCTACGTCCCCGAGCACACCCACATCCCGATCAAGCGGACGGCCGCGCACCCCGGTACCGGTGGCGCCGACCTGCCCGACGACCGCTACCTGCGCACCTTGGACCCCTGGGTGAGCCTGAGCGCCGCGGCCGCGCTGACCTCGCGGATCCGGCTGGCCACGGCGGTGGCGCTGCCGGTCGAGTCCGATCCGATCACGCTCGCCAAGACGATCGCCTCGCTGGACTGGCTCTCCGGCGGGCGGGTCGTGCTCGGGGCGGGGTTCGGCTGGAACACCGATGAGCTAGCCGACCACCACGTGCCCGCGCACCGGCGGCGGGCCGCGCTGCGCGAGCACCTCGAGGCGATGCGCGCGCTGTGGACCGAGGAAGAGGCCTCCTACTCCGGCGAATTCGTCCACTTCGGACCGTCGTGGGCGTTCCCGAAGCCCGCGCGCATCCCCGTCCTGATCGGCGCGGGCGCGGGACCGAAGACGTTCGCCTGGATCGCCGCGCACGCCGACGGCTGGATCACGACGCCCGCCGACACCGACGTGGCCGCGAACGCGGAGCGGTTGCGCGCGGCGTGGACGGGGGCGGGGCGGACCGGTGCACCGGAGATCCACGTGCTGGCGACCCGCAAACCGACGCCGGACCTGCTCGCGGAATGGGCGGGCTGCGGCGTCACCGAAGCGATCTGGGGACTGCCGGACAAGTCCGCAGACGAGGTGCGGGCGTTCCTCCCCCGGCACGCCGAGCGGCTCGGCATCGGCCCTCCGGCACCGGGGGAGTGAGCGTGGTCCGTCAGTCGTCGCCGACGCCGCGGGCCGCGAGCGCCTCGCCCAGCTCGTCGGAGTGGCGCAAGGTGCGGACCAGGAACGGGACCGCGAACGCCGACAGCGATCGCTCGGCGTTGCGGGCGCGCTGCGCCTCGCGGGTCTCCGTCGCGATGCTCGACAGGGCCGTGACGGCCTGCAACGTCAGCCCCACCAGCAGGCCCACCCGCTCCGGGCGGACGCCGACCCGGCGCAGCGGCCCGAGCCCGCGCTCCACCGCGGTGACCAGGTCGTCCACCCGGGTGGTGAGGGTGAACAGGTTGGCGGCGCCGAGTGCGGCGACCAGCCGCAGCGCCACCACCGCGGCCTGGTCCGGACCGAGCATCCACCACTGCAGCAGGAAGATCACCGCGAGCAGCGGCAGCAGCAACCGGGAGGCCTGCCAGCACCGGCGCGGCGGGATCCGGGCGAGCGCGTAGCCCGCGACCACGACCGCCGCCACCACGGCCAGCGGCAGCGCCGAACCGAGCAGGAAGATCAGCACCGCGAAGCCGAGCAGCAGCACGAACTTCACCCCGGCAGGCGTCCGGTGCACCGGGCTGGACCCGGGTTCGTACAGGCCGAGGGGGCTCACCCGATCAGCTCCCGGTAGTGCGACAGCGCGGCCTCCGGGACGTCGTCGGCGACGATCCGCCCCTGGTCGAGCACCACGACCCGGTCGAAACCGTCCAGCAGGTGCAGGTCGTGGGTCACCAGCACCACCTGCTGCGGCAGCTCCCGCAGCAGCTCCATGAAGTGGCGCTTGTTGCGCAGGTCCAGCAGCGTCGTCGGCTCGTCGCAGACCAGCACGTCCGGTTCCAGCACCAGCATCGAGCACAGCGCCAGCAGCTGCTTCTGCCCGCCGGAGAGCTGGTGCGCGGGGTGCTCGGCGTAGCCCGCGAGGCCGTGCCGGGCCAGCACCTCGGCGGCCCGGCGTTCCCGCTCGACTTTCGGGATGCCGTGCCTGCGCAATGAGAACGCCACGTCCTCACCGGCGGTCGGCATCACGATCTGGCTGTCCGGATTGGTGAACACGAAACCGACGCGCTTGCGCACCGCGCGCCCGTCGCGCGCCGGGTCGAGCCCGTCGACCAGCACCCGGCCGCTCGTCGGCGCCACCAGGCCGTTGATCATGCGGGCCAGCGTGGACTTGCCGGAGCCGTTCGCTCCGACGAACGCCACCCGCTTCTCGCCCAGCCGCAGATCGACGCCCTCCAGCACCGAGTGCTCGCCGTAGGCGTGCGCGATGTTCTCGAACTCGATCAATCCACTCGCTCCCACACCGTCGCCACGCCCAGCCCTCCGCCGGAGGACAAGGCCGCCACCCCGGTGCGCGGCCCGTTCTCGCGCACCATGCGGCTGAACAATCGCACCACCAGGACCGCGCCCGACGCTCCCCAGGGGTGGCCGAGCGCGATGGCGCCGCCGTCCGGGCTCACGACGCGCTCGTCGATGCCTGCCGCGTCCGCGCAGGCCAGCACCTGCCCGGCGAAGGCCTCCGTGAACTCGACGAGCTCCGGAACCGGACGATCCCGCAGCACGTGGCGCAGCGCGGGCACCGCGCCCAGGCCGAGGCGGTTCGGATCCACGCCCGACGTGCGCTCGGCGACCAGGCGCAGCCCCGGCACGCCCAGGCGGCGGCGTTCCCGCTCGGTGGTGAGCAGCACGGCCGCGGCCCCGTCGCTGACGCCGCAGGAGTTCGCGGCGGTCGCGGTGCCGTCGGGGGTGAACGCGGGCCGGAACCGCGCCAGCCGCTGCGGGACGAACCCGCGCCGGGGCCGTTCGTCGCGCCCACCGCCCACGTCGACCAGTTCCGCGTCGAACCGGCCCGCGTCCTGCGCGGCGACCGCGCGGGCGTGGCTGCGCGCCGCGAACTCGTCCTGCCGCTCGCGGGAGATCCCGGCCTCGGCCGCGACCACGTCCGCCGCCGGACCCATGTCCGGATCGCCGAGATCGGCGGGCGCGAACGGGGCGCGCGAGTAGAACCGCGGCGGTTCCCCAGCGGACCGCGGCCGGTGCGCCCGCCACGGCGCGGTCGACGCGCTCTCCACCCCGCCCGCCAGGTAGTGCTCACCGGCGCCGCCGCGCAGCATCGCGGCGGCCGTGAGGATCGAGCTGAGGCCGCTGGCGCACTGCCGGTCCACCGTCATGCCGGGGACGCCGACCCCGAACCCGGCGCGCAACGCCGCCACCCGCGCCGGATTGCCGCCCGGCCCCATCACGTTGCCGAGCAGCACGTCGTCCACCGACTCCAAGCCCGCATCGTGCAGGGCGGCGGTGAGCACGGGCGCGGCGAGCCGTTCCGCGGTCAGGTTCCGCAGCACGCCGCCCACCTCGCCGATGGGGCTGCGCCGAGCGGCGATCACCACCGGGTCGCGATCGTTCACCGCAGCTCCTCCGCGTCGAGAGCGCTCTCGCGCAGCGCCTCGGCGATGTCGGCGCGCGCCGGTTTGCCGGAGCCGGTGCGGGGCAGGGCGGACATCGCGAGCCAGCGCCTCGGCCGCTTCGCGGGTTCCAGGTGGCGCGTCCCGGCGCGCAGCTCGGCGCGCGTCGGCGCGGCGAGCGGGTCAACCTCCAGCACGGCCGTGACCAGCGCGCCGAGCCGCCGGTGCGGCGTGCCCGCCACCACCACGTCCCGCACGCCGCCGCAGGCGCGCAGCGCCGACTCGACCTCTTCGGCGACGACGAGGGAGCCGCCGGTGCTGATCGTGGAACCGGTCCGGCCCAGCACGCTCACCGTGCCGTCCTCGTGGCGCACCGCGCGGTCGCCGACGCTGGACCAGCCCGGTTCCGCCGCGTCGAGCACGCCGCGGCGCAGGTGGCCGACGAAGGTCAGCTCCGAGCGGACCCACAGCACGCCGCCGGTCTCCGCGGGCAGCGAATTCCCCGCCGCGTCCCGGACGTCGACGTCCACCAGCGGGCGCAACCGCGGCGCACCGCGGCGCGCGGCGATCAGCGAATGCTCCGCGGAGCCGTAGTACTCCAGCAGCTCGCAGCCCGGCAGCAGCCGCCGCAGCCGCTGCTCCAGCACGCCGTCCACCCCGGCGCCGCCGCAGACGATCAACCGCAGCGCGCATGCCGCGCGCAGCTCCGGGCGGCGCTCCCACACCGACAGCAGCGCGGCGAGCATCGCCGGAACCAGGTGAACCACGGTGGCGTCCCGGCACTGCTCGGCGGCGGCGGTCGCCGACCACTTCGGCAGCAGCCGCACCTCGCGGTCCTGGTGCAGGGAGTGCAGCGCCCCGAACAGGAACAACGAGGAGCTCAGCGGTCCGGGCACCAGCACCACGTCGTCGCGGCGCAGCGCCACGTCCAGCGCCGCGAAGCTCGCCAGCCACGACGCGCGGGTGCGGACCAGCACCTTCGGCGAGCCGCTGCTGCCGGAGGTCGTGGGCAGGTAGAACTGCGTGCGCTCATCACCGCGCGCCGCGACGGGCTCCGCCTCCGCAGGAGCGCCCGACACGACCGCACCGGGACTCGCGTCGGCCAGCACCGACTCCGGACGCGACCACTCCGGGCCCACGACCAGCGTCGCCGCGCCCGCCAAGTCCGCGCCCAGCAGCCAGCACAGGCGGTGCACCGGATTCGGCTCGTCCACCGCGATCCGCGCCACCCCGTCCAGCCGCCGCGCGGCGCCGTGCGCGCGGCGCAGCAGCTCCGCGCCGGTGAGCGCGGTCCCCGGCGACGACACCCCCGCCGTGAGCGGGCCGGTGCCCAGGATCGGCGGGATCATTCAGCTCCCGGCCGGGCGGGACGTCGCGACCGGCAGCGCGCGGTGCACAGCCGCCGCCACCAGCGACACCAGCACCAGCTTCACCGTGTCGCCCGGCAGGAACACCAGCGACTGCACCGCGGCGGCACCGAGATCACCCGTGAACGCCGCCCAGTACGGGATGCCCACCAGGTAGTCCACCGCGATGCCCGCGAAGTTCGCCACCAGCAGCAGCGGCAGACCCGGGCGCGGCAGCCCGCGCTGGACGATCAACCCCACCACGACCGCCGACAGCAGCCAGCCCAGCACGAACCCGCCGCTCGGGCCCGCGAACGGGGCGATGCCGCCGCGCCCGCCCGACAGCAGCGGCAGGCCGATCGCCACCAGGGCCAAGAACAGCAGCACCGACGCGCCGGCGCGCCGGGCGCCGAGGATGCTGCCCGCCAGCAGCGGCCCCATGTTCTGCAGCACCACCGGTACCGCGGCGCCCGCGATGAACAGACCGGGGAACAGTCCGAGCACGGCGATGAACGCCGCGAACACCACTGTCCTGGCCAGGTCAGCGGCCGGTTGGGCGGTGCGTTGTCCAGGCACGACGACTCCTCACGCCGATCACGGGTCGATGCGAACGTACCCGGCTCACCACTGGGAACAGAAAAGTTCCGACCACATTGTGGACGCCCCACACCCCGCCCCCGCCCACCCGGAGACCCAGCCCACACCAGCCCCACCCGCGATCGGAGTGAACGGACCGTTCGTCCAATCCCCTTGGACGAACGGTCCGTTCACCCCACGTCGAGCACGGCCTCCGCACCGTCGGCTCCCGCTGCGATCCGGAGGCCGGATTGAGTGAACGGACTGTTCGTCCAATCCCGTTGGACAAGCGGTCCGTTCACTCCGAGAAGCTCCGCCGATCGGTGAGCGCTGCCGGAGTGGGGGCCGGGTTGAGTGAACGGACTGTTCGACCGATGCCGTTGGACAAGCGGTCCGGTCGCTGCGCGAAGCTCCGCGCCGATCAGTGAGCGTGGCCGTGGCCGGTTGAGTGAACGGACTGTTCGTCCAATGCCGTTGGACGAACAGTCCGTTCACTCGCATCGGCGTTCCGTCGCTGTGGCGCTGCGGTGTGCCGGGGACGGTGGGGTTTTGAGTGAACGGACCGTTTGCCTGATCTCGTTGGTCGAATGGTCCGTTCACTCCGGGGGAGCGAGGCGTGGCGCGGGCAGGGTGGGCGGACCGTTCGTCCAGTGCCGTTGGACGAGCGGTCCGTTCACTCCGGGGAGCGGGCGTCAGGTGGTGGCGTTGAGGCGGGTGAGGGCGCCGCGGACGACCTGCGGGTCGTAGGTGGTCCAGAACGGCGGCAGCGACGCGCGCAGGAATCCGCCGTAGCGGGCGGTGGCCAGCCTCGGGTCGAGCACGGCGATCACGCCGCGGTCGTTCGAGGACCGCAGCAGCCGCCCGGCGCCTTGGGCGAGCAGCAGCGCGGCGTGGGTGCCCGCGACGGTGAGGAAGCCGTTGCCGCCGTGCGCCGACACGGCCTTCTGCCGCGCCGAGGCCAGCGGATCGTCGGGCCGCGGGAACGGGATCCGATCCATGATCACGAGTTGCAGCGATTCGCCGGGCACGTCCACGCCCTGCCACAGCGACAGCGTCCCGAACAGCGAGGTCTCCGGGTCGGCCGCGAACTTGGCGACGAGCTGCGCCGTGTTGTCCTCGCCTTGGCACAGCACGGGGGTCTTGAGCCGTTCCCGCAGTTCCTCCGCGGCCTGCCGCGCGGCGCGCATCGAGGAGAACAGCCCGAGGGTGCGCCCACCGGCGGATTCGACGAGTTCGGTGAGCTCGTCGAGGTATTCCGGCGGCAGCCCGTCCCGTCCCGGCTGCGGCAGGTGCCGGGCGATGTAGAGGATGCCGCTGCGCTGGTGCTCGAACGGTGAGCCGACGTCGAGCCCGGTCCACTTCGGCCCGCCGGTGTCCGACGGGGGTTCCTTGCCGCTGGCCATGTCGGCGGCGGGCGCCGCCTTGCGCTCCGGCGGCAGCCCCCATTGCCGGGCGAGGGTGTCGAAGGAGCCCCCGAGCGCCAGCGTCGCCGAGGTCAGCACCGTGGTGCGCTGCCCGAACAGCCGCTCGCGCAGCAGTCCGCCGACGCCGAGCGGCGCGACCTTCATCGTCGGCGGCCGGTTCGGTTCGCTGCTGATCCACACCACGTCGCGGCGCTGCCCTTCGGGCTCGTCGAACGCGTCGAGCAGCCGCACGGCGTTGTCGTGGAGTTCTTCGGTGAGCGCGAGGGCGAGCTTGCGGGCGCTGCTGCCTTCGGGATCTTCCTTGCGCTCCGG
The DNA here is from genome assembly GCF_014203325.1 of Saccharopolyspora gloriosae. Lineage (NCBI taxonomy): Bacteria > Bacillati > Actinomycetota > Actinomycetes > Pseudonocardiales > Pseudonocardiaceae > Saccharopolyspora > Saccharopolyspora gloriosae. The sequence continues at coordinate 725,889 of NZ_JACHIV010000001.1, forward strand.
CCCGAGCGCGGTCATGCACGCGGCGGACGCGTCGCGCAGCGCGGTGAGCGAGCCGCCGAGCGCCTGCGGCATCTCCTCGAGCCGTTGCGGGCGGGCGTCCTGGAGGACGAGTTCGATGCCTTCGGCGGCCTCGTCGAGGCGGTCGGCGATGCTCTGGTCGATGGCCCGGCCGCAACGCCGCGCGGCGAGCTTCGCCTGGTTCGCGGACAGCTCCCCGGTGGCGGCGGAGGTGACCCGGTCGACTAGGTCGTGCGCCTCGTCGATCATGACCACGTCGTGCTCGGGCAGCACGGGCCGGTCGTCGAGGGCGTCGATGGCGAGCAGCGCGTGGTTGGTGACGACGACGTCGGCCCGGCCCGCTTCGCCGCGGGCGCGTTCGGCGAAGCAGTCGGTGCCGATGGGGCAGCGGTGCACGCCGAGGCATTCCTTCGCGGTCACCGACAGCTGCCGCCACGCCTGGTCGGTGACACCGGGCACGAGCTCGTCGCGGTCCCCGGTGTCGGTTTCGGTGGACCACTCGCGGATCCGCTTGATCTGGCGTTCCAGCGCGGAAGCGGCGAACGGGTCGAACAGCGCGCCCTCTTCGGGTTCTTCGGGGGCGCCGCCGTGGATCCGGTTGAGGCACAGGTAGTTGCGGCGGCCCTTGAGGATCGCGAACGTCGGCGGCCGTCCGAGCGCGTCGGCGAGCGCCTTCGACAGCCGGGGCAGGTCGCGGTCGACGAGCTGGCGCTGCAGCGCGATGGTCGCCGTGGAGATGACGACGGTGGTCGCTTCGACCACGGCGTGCCGGATGGCGGGCACCAGGTAGGCGAGCGATTTCCCGGTGCCGGTCCCGGCTTGCACCGCGAGGTGCTCACCGGAGCCGATGGAGTGCTCCACGGCCGCCGCCATCCGCGACTGCCCTTCGCGCTCGGAGCCGCCGACGGACCCCACGGCGATCCCGAGCAGCGTCGCCAGGTCGGGGATCTGCTCCGGTGGTTTCGCGGTGATCGGCTCGTCGCGGCGGCGCTTCTTGTCGCCGGGAGCTCCCTTCAGCGCCAGGTCGGCGGCGATCTCAGGGGGGAGCTCGTCGGTCTCGTCGAGCTCGAACACATCCGGATCGGACCACTGCGGAACAGAACCTGGCACGCCCTGGGACGCTACCGCCCACCCCTGTCAACCCCCCGCCCGCATCCCCTGGCGAGTCCGCCCGCGATCGACGACGCGGGGCCGCTCAGACGACGATCGGGGTGCCCGTGGTCGTCACGCCCGCGGCGCGCAGGTCGGTCAGCGCCGACTCGACGGTGGCGCGGGAGACGCCCGCGGTCAGGTCCAGCAGGACCGAGGTGGTGAACCCGGCCTTCGCCGCGTCCAGCGCGGTCGCGCGCACGCAGTGGTCCATGGCGATGCCGACCACGTCGACGTCGGTGACCTCGTGCGCGTTGAGCCACTCCGTGAGGGTGTGCTCGGTGCCGTCGACGCCTTCGAACCCCGAGTAGCCGTCGCTGTACTGGCCCTTGAAGAACACCTCGTGGAGCGGGCCGACCTCCAACCGCGGGTGGAACTCGGCGCCCGCAGTGCCCGCCACGCAGTGCACCGGCCAGGACCGCACGAAATCCGGCTTCGAGCTGAAGTGGGCCCCCGGATCGATGTGGTGGTCGCGCGTCGCCACCACGTGCGCGTAACCGGATTCCGCCACGTGCCGGGAGATCGCCCCCGCCACCTCGGCCCCACCGGCCACGGCCAGCGCGCCGCCCTCGCAGAAGTCGACCTGCACGTCCACGATCACCAGCGCCTTGCGCACCTCTGAGCTCATATCGACTCCTCAGCGTGGAAGACCGTCGAGATCGCCGGTTCTCCGCTGGACAACTTCAGGCCCTCCCACGGCAGGCTCACCAGGGCGTGCCGCAGGCGCTGCCGATTGTCCTCCAACGACGGCAGGTCATCGACCCGCTTCCCGCCGCGGACCAGCGGGATCGGCACCACCCGGTCGTGAGGGCCCGCCTTCGGCTCCGCGAAGCCGGGGCCGGTGCGGTGCACGACCTCCTCCAGCGCGGTGCCGGTGTCCTTGTGCCTGCGCAGCGCGGACTTGGTGCCGCCGCGGGACCCCTTGCGGGTGCTGCGCTTGGCCACCGGGCGGCCCTCCACCTCGGTGAGCTTGTAGACCATGCCCGCCGTCGGCGCCCCGGAACCCGTCACCAGCGAGGTGCCCACGCCGTAGCCGTCGACGGGTTCCGCGCGCAGCGAAGCGATCGCGTACTCGTCCAGATCACCCGACACGACGATGCGGGTGCCGGTGGCACCCAGCGAATCCAGCTGCTCCCGCGCCTGCCGCGCCAGCACGCCGACGTCGCCCGAGTCGATGCGCACCGCGCCCAGGCCGGTCCCGGCGACCTCCACCGCCGTGGCGATGCCCCGCGAAATGTCGTAGGTGTCCACCAGCAGTGTCGTGTCCGCGCCAAGTGCGGCGATCTGCGACTCGAACGCGGCACGCTCGGAATCGTGCAGCAACGTGAACGAATGCGCCGACGTGCCCGTGGTGGGGATGCGGTAGCGGCGGCCCGCCTCCAGGTTCGACGTCGCGGTGAAACCGGCCAGGTAGGCGGCGCGGGCCGCGGCGACGGCGGACTCCTCGTGAGTGCGCCGCGAACCCATCTCGATGATCCGGCGGCCGTTGGCGGCCGAGACCATCCGGGCCGCGGCGGCGGCGATCGCGCTGTCGTGATTCATGATCGACAGCAGTACGGTCTCCAGCAGGACCGCTTCGGCGAACGTGCCGCGCACCGTCAGCAGCGGCGAACCGGGGAAGTAGAGCTCACCTTCGGGGTAACCGTCCACGTCGCCGCGGAACCTGTAGTCGCGCAGCCACGCCAAGGTGGTCTCATCGACCACATGATCCTCGGCAAGGCGCTCCAGCTCGGATTCGTCGAAGCGGAAGTTCTCGATCGCCTCCAGCACCCGCTCGGTGCCACCGACCACGCCGTAGCGGCGGCCGTCCGGCAACCGCCGGGTGAACGCCTCGAACACGCACCGGCGCTCCGCGGTCCCATCCCGCAAGGCGCTGGCCAGCATGGTCAGCTCGTAATGATCTGTGCGCAACGCGGTACTGGCAGCGGCCGTCATGGATCAGAGGTTACGTGCCCGCGACGGCCCGTCTCGCCCGCAGGTCGTGCCCGATTTGGCCGTGCGGTCGTCACCGCCCCCGTGCCCACGTGCGAACATGGGGACATGACCTCGCCCGCTGAACTGGAGCGCGCGCAACTGGAACCGGCTGAACTCGGAGACGAGGACAAGCCGTGGGTCACCGTCGTCTGGAACGACCCGGTGAACCTGATGTCCTACGTGACCTACGTTCTGCAGAAGATCTTCGGTTACAGCCGGGACCACGCGACCAAGCTGATGCTCGACGTCCACAACAAGGGCCGGGCCGCCGTGTCCTCGGGCGCGAAGGAGAAGGTCGAGGGCGACGTCGCGAAACTGCACGCCGCAGGCCTGTGGGCCACGATGCAGAAAGACTCGTGATCACGTGAACGGCTGGACTCGCAAGAACGGGCACGTGGTCGCCGAGCTGTCCCAGCAGGAAGCGGCCGTGATCCGCGGGCTCGTCGGCCAGATCAAGGACATGCTCACGGCACGCGCCGAGGAGACGCCGCAGGACGAACTGGCCGAACTCACCGGAATTCGCACCGGCCCGTCCACGCCGCCCGAAGATCGGGTGCTCGGACGGCTGCTGCCCGACTTCTACCGGCGCGACCCCGACACCGGCGAGACCGACGAGGAGCAGCCCGAGGCCGCCGGCGCGATGCGCTCCCTGTACGAGCCGGAACTGCTCGACACCAAGACCGGCGTCGCCTCCGTCGTCCTCGACACCTGCCCCCGCGAAGGCGGGCGGGTCGTGCTCAGCGGCGAACAGGCCGACAACTGGATGGCCGCGCTCAACGACGTCCGGCTCGCGCTCGGGACCGCCCTCGACGTGCAGGACGAGATGCCGGAAGAACCCCCGGAAGACGACCTCCGGCGCGAACATCTCGGCGTGTACCAGTGGCTCACCTGGGTCCAAGACAGCTTGGTCGACGCGGTTTCTTCTTGAGGTTGCCCGCCCGGTCGGTTTGCTTTGGTGGTCGGGTGGCGGAACCTCAGCGTCCTTCTCACTGCGGGATCTTTTTCCCGAGTGGCTCCGCCACGAGGGAAAAAGCCGTCCTCGCGAGAAGGAAGCTGAGAACCCGCGGGTGGTCGGCTTTGTGACGTGGGCTATTCGCTTCGCGAATACAGGCACGGCCTTCGGCCGCCGAGCAGGTTTTGCTTCGCCGCCCACTGCACGGCTTCGCCGCGAAGGCACGGCCTTCGGCCGCAAGGCAGGTGTGGCTTCGCCTTCCCTAGTGCGCGGCTTCGTTGCTAGGTGCGGGATTCGGGTGTTGGGGAGGCTTGGTTCGCCGCCCAGGGCGTGGCGTTTGGTCGTAGGGCGCGGGTTCGCTGTTCAGGGTGCCGCTTCGCTTTGATGTGCGGGGTTCGGTTGGGCTGGGTTGGCTTCGTCTCTGGCTGAGCGGGGGCGGTGGGGGTTCGTCTTGTGCCGGGGAGGATGGGGGCATGGGGTTCGGGGTGCGGGATTCGATCGTGGACGTCGCGGGGGTGCTCGTCGGGCATCACCAGCGGCTGGACGAGCAGTGGGCCACGGGGACCAGCGTGGTGCTGGTGCCGCGCGGGGCGGTGGCCGCGGTCGATGTGCGGGGTGGTGGGCCCGGTACGCGGGAGACCGATGTGCTGGAGCCGACGCACCTGGTCTCGCAGGCGCACGGCGTGGTCCTCACCGGTGGCAGCGCCTACGGGCTCGCCGCCGCCGACGGCGCGATGCGGTGGCTGGCGGAACGCGGGCACGGGCTCCAGGTGGGCGCCCAAGCCCACGAAGTGGTGCCGGTCGTGCCCGCCGCCGTGCTGTTCGACCTGCCGATGAGCGACTGGGGCAACCGGCCCGACGCCGAGTTCGGCCGCCTCGCCTGCGAGGCCGCGACCGCGCACGAGACCCGCGAGGGCAACGTCGGCGCGGGCACCGGGGCCGTGGCGGGTGCGGTCAAGGGCGGCATCGGCACCGCGAGCGCCGTGTTCCGCAGCGCCGCGCTCGGCGTCGACGTCACCGTGGGCGCGCTGTTCGCGGTCAACTCGCTCGGCTCCGTGATCGACCCGGAGACGGGTCTGCCGTGGGAACCCGAACCCGGCCTGCGCGCTCCGGCGGACGCGGAGATCGCCGCCGCCCGAGGCCGCCACGACCCCGCCGCCGGCCGGCCCGGCCGGCACGGCACCGCGTCCCGCCCCTTGAACACCACCATCGGCACCGTCGCCGTCGACCTGGCGCTGACCAAGGCGCACTGCCGCCGGATCGCGGTCGCCGCCCACGACGGCCTGGCCAGGGCGATCCGCCCGGCGCACACGATGCTCGACGGGGACACCGCGTTCGTCCTCGCCACCGGTGACCGGGAACCCGGTGCGCAGTGGGTTCCGGTGCTCGACGAGGTGTGCGCGGTGGCCGCGCGGGTCGTGCGGCGGGCCGTCGTGCGGGCCGTGCTCGCGGCCGAACCCGTCGGCGAGGTGACGTCCTACACGCGCCTCTACCCCTCGGCGCGGGAATGAACCATTGTGGGCGAACGTTGATCCCGCAAACGGCACCGGACAGCGAAGTTCCGCATGTTGGACACCGGTGCCTCACATAGTAGGATGGTGCCTGTGCTGGTGATTCGACGTGACCTCGTGGACGCGATGGTCGCGCACGCTCGACGGGACCACCCGGACGAGGCGTGCGGCGTCATTGCCGGTCCCGACGGGTCGGACCGCCCCGAGCGGCTCATCGAAATGATCAATGCGGAGCGCTCGCCGACGTTCTACCGGTTCGACTCGGGTGAGCAGCTCAAGGTGTGGCGCGGGATGGACGAGGCCGACGAAGAGCCGATCGTCATCTACCACTCGCACACCGCTACCGAGGCGTACCCGTCGCGGACCGACGTGGCCTACGCCTCGGAGCCGAACGCGCACTACGTTCTCGTGTCCACCAGGGACCCGGAGACCCACGAGCTGCGCTCGTACCGCATCCTCGACGGCGTGGTGACCGAGGAGCCGGTGGAGATCGTGGAGTCGTACATGTTCGCCCACACCGGCACCGACGAGGTGCCCGACCAGGGCTGATCCGCACCTGCCGCCCCGCACGCGGCGGGTTTCGGCGTGCGAAAGTTCCGTTCAGAAGTCCTTGTGGACAGGGAGGTTCCTCAACATGGCAATCAAGGTCTCGATCCCCACCATCCTGCGCACCCACACCGACGGGCAGAAGTCCGTCGAAGCCAGTGGCAGCACCGTCGCCGAGGTCATCAACGACCTCGACAACAAGCACAACGGCCTCAAGGACCGCCTGGTCAAGGAAGGCTCGCTGCACCGCTTCGTCAACATCTACGTCAACGACGAGGACGTGCGCTTCTCCGGCGGCCTGGAGGCCAGCGTCGCCGACGGTGACAACGTCACCATCCTGCCCGCCGTCGCCGGCGGCATGCGCTGAGTCCGACCGGCTGAGACTGGAGGCACGTCGTGGCCCGCTACGACTCGCTGCTCGACGCACTCGGTGACACCCCGCTGGTGGGGCTGCCGAACCTCTCGCCGGCCCCCGACGTGCGGTTGTGGGCGAAGCTGGAGGACCGGAACCCGACCGGTTCGATCAAGGACCGCGCCGCGCTGTCCATGATCGAGGCGGCGGAGAAGGAAGGCAGGCTCACCACCGGCTGCACCATCCTGGAACCGACCTCCGGCAACACCGGCATCTCGTTGGCGATGGCCGCGAAGCTCAAGGGCTACGGCCTGGTCTGCGTGATGCCGGAGAACACCTCCGAGGAGCGCAGGCAGATCCTGCAGGCGTTCGGCGCCCGCATCGTCTCCTCGCCCGCGGCGGGCGGGTCCAACCAGGCGGTCGCGGTCGCGAAGGAACTGGCCCAGCAGAACCCGGACTGGGTGATGCTCTACCAGTACGGCAACTCGGCGAACGCCGACGCGCACTACCGGGGGACCGGGCCGGAGATCCTGCGGGACATGCCGGGCATCACGCACTTCGTCGCGGGTCTGGGCACCACCGGCACCCTCGTCGGCGTGGGCCGGTACCTGCGGGAGCAGAAGCCGGGCGTGCAGATCGTGGCGGCCGAACCGCGCTACGGCGAGCTGGTGTACGGGCTGCGCAACCTCGACGAGGGCTTCGTGCCGGAGCTCTACGACCCGGACGTGCTGTCCCGGCGGTTCTCCGTCGGTTCGTACGACGCGCTGCGCCGCACCCGGCAGCTGCTGGAGTCGGAGGGCATCTTCGCGGGGATCTCGACGGGCGGCGTGGTGCACGCGGCGTTGACCATCGGCGAGAAGGTCGCCGCCGCCGGGGAGTCGGCGGACATCGTGTTCGTGGTGGCCGACGCGGGCTGGAAGTACCTGTCGACGGGCGCCTACGGCGGCACCCTCGACGAAGCGGCCCAACGCCTCGACGGCCAACTCTGGGCCTGAGCTCGGGCTTGTGCGGTCGTTTTGCTCGGGTGTCCGGGTGGCGGAACCTCAGTTGGTCTCTCGCTGCGGGATCTTTTTCCCTAGTGGCTCCGCCACGAGGGAAAAGCCGTCCTCGCGAGAGACCGACTGAGAACCCGCTGGTGACCGGTTTTTCGACGTGGGCTATTCGCTGCGCGAATACAGGCACGGCCTTCGGCCGCAAGGCAGGCTTCGCTTCGTCGTTGACGAGAGAAGGCTCAAAATCTCCTCGGGTGAGCGAGGAGTTCGGCGACACGGCGGCCGGGAACATCGCGATTCCCGCGAGGTGGCTCGCGGCCGCGACCTCAGCGGTGGGTGAGGCCCGCTTCGTAGGCGATCAGCCCCGCCTGGACGCGGTTGGTGCAGTCGAGCTTCACCAGGGTCCGGGAGACGTAGCCCTTCACCGTGGCCTCCGACAGGTAGAGGCGTTCGCCGATCTGCGCGTTGGACAGGCCCTCGCCGATGCCGGTGAGCACTTCCCGTTCGCGTTCGGTGAGCTCGCGGATCGAGGCCAGCGCGCGCTGCCTGCCGGTCTGCTGCCCGGAGGACGCGGTGATCAGCCGCTTCGCCGCCTCCGGCGACAGCACGGTGTGCCCGTCCGCGGCGACCCGCACCAGCCCGATCAGATCTTCCGGCGGCGTCGACTTCACCAGGAACCCGGAAGCCCCGGCCCGCAACGCCCGCAGCACGTACTGGTCGGCGTCGAACGTCGTCAGCGCGACCACCGCGGGCGGGTTCGGCAGCTCGCTGATCCGCTCCGTCGCGGTCAGCCCGTCCACGCCCGGCATCCGCAGGTCCATCAGCACCACGTGCGGCCGGTGCCGGACCACGGCCTCCACGGCCGCGGCGCCGTCCTGGGCGTCGTCGACGACCTCGATGTCCGGCGCCGAACCGAGGATGGTGCGCAGGTGCGCGCACACCATCGGCTCGTCGTCGACCAGCACGACGCGGATCGGTTCGCTCACCCCAGAGTCCCCGTTCGGCAAGGCACTAGCCGGAAACGGCTTCGGCCGTGGGCACGTACCCCGGAAGTATGGCACTCACCTCGAACCCGCCATCGCCGGTCGGACCGGAGTGGAAGGTGCCGCCGACGAGTTCCACCCGCTGCCGCAGCCCGAGCAGGCCCGCGCCCGCGCCGTGCCCCGCTAGTTCCCCGGTCGATTCCGGTCGCGTGTTGCGCACCGCCAGCCGCACCCGGTCCGGGCCGTACTCCACGTGCACCTCGACGGAGGTGCCGGGAGCGTGCTTGTGCACGTTCGTCAACGCTTCCTGCACGACGCGGTAAGCGGCGCGGCCCACCGACGGGGAGACCTGGGTGGTGCTGCCGAGCTCGGTGAGCCGGACCGGGACGCCCACCGCCTCCGTCTCGGCGACCAGCCCGGCCAGGTCCGGAGCCGGGGCGCTCGAAGTCCGATCGACCCGCTCGTCCCCGGAGCGCAGCACGCCGAGGAAGTCGCGCAGCTCGTCCAGCGCCTGGCAGCCGCCGGTGCGAAGCTCCTCGGCGGCGGTCCGGGTCGCGGCGTCCCGGGCGGTCACGCCCAGCGCGCCCGCCTGCAGCACCATCAGGCTCACCCGGTGGGTCACCACGTCGTGCATCTCGGTGGCCATCTTCGCCCGCTCGTCCGCGCGGGCCTGCTCGGTCAGCAGGTGCTGTTCTCGTTCCGCGCGGTCGGCCCGGTCGCGCAGCGCGGCGACGAGCCGCCGCCGCGCACCGATCCACAACCCGAGCACCGCGGGGAACACGGTGATCCAGAAAGCGTTGCTGAGCGTTTCGCCGTCCGGGTGCGTCCACGGCCGCAGCGCGGTGAACACGATGACGGCGACCAGTATCCAGCCGAGGACCCGCCACCGGTGGCGGGTTTCGTACGCGGCGAACGCGTAGACGGCGAACATCAGGTCCGCGGGCATCCACGGGTCGGTCCGCATGTTCATCACCAGGAACGCACCGATGCCCGCCGACAACGTGATCACGTGGACGAGCATCGACGCCGTTCCGACGGCCAGCAGCACCACCGAGAAGCGACGGCGCACCAGCAGGCTCACCGTGAACAGGTTCACCAGCACGACCGCGACCCACCGGCCGCCCATCCAGCCGTAGTCCTGCGGCGGCAGGTCCGACCGGTACAGCGAAGCGAGGATCGGGCCGAGCGGCAGCAGGACGGCGACCAGCACCACGTCGAACACCGCGGCCCGCGGCGTGTCCCACAGGTGTCGCCATAGCGGGCGTTGCACAACGCACACGGTAGCCGCGTCACGGGCCCGTTCGGCCCGCATCCGCACCGGTCGGCGGCGATGAACCTACGAAAGTCGCACGTCGGCACGACTTCGGTGCGGCCGGAACCAGACCGAACGCCGTCGCGGTGATCCCCGCCGCTGCCGTGGAATGGACATCGTCCACGGCAGTCCTGGGGGAGAACATGCACACAGCGGTGCCCACCACCACGAGCCCACCGTCCAGAACCGAATCCCCGCCGGTGTTCGCGAGCAGGCCGCTCCTGCTCATCGCCGCGGTGTTCACGGCGGCTCACCTGAGCGTCAGCGCGTTCGGCGGGTACTGGATCGACGAGGTCTACATGCTGGCCATCGGCCGGTACCACCCGGACTGGGGGTACGTGGACCAGCCGCCGCTGGCGCCGCTGCTGGCCGGCGCGATGGAGTGGCTCGCGCCGAACTCCATGCTGCTGCTGCGGTTGCCCGCGACGCTGATCTCGGCGAGCGGGATCTTCCTCGCCGGGCTGCTGGCGAAGGAGCTCGGCGGCGACCGGCGCAGCCAGGTGATCACGGGGCTGGCGTTCGCGACCGGGTTGTGGACGTCGCTGATCGCGCACTGGATCACGCCGTACACCCTGGAAGTGCCGCTGTGGATGCTGCTGTGCCAGCTGCTGGTGCGCTGGTGCAGGCAGCACGCGGAGGGTCGCGCCGACGACCGGTTGCTGCTCGCGCTCGGCGTCGTCATCGGTGTGGCGATGCAGACGAAGGTCCACGTCGCCGTGCTGTGCGCGGCGTTGCTGGGATGCCTGCTGGTGTTCGGTCCGCGTGATCTGCTGCGACGCCCGATGTTCTGGGGGTGCGCCGGGATCGCGCTGGTCATCGCGGCACCGACGTTGACCTGGCAGGCGTTGCACGGGTGGCCGCAGCTCGCGATGCGAGAGGTGGTCGTGTCGGAGACGCCGACGCTCAGCGGTGGCCGTTCGGGGGAGGCCGTCCAGATGATCCTCTTCGCGGGCGTGCTCGGCACCGTCCTGTGCCTGTACGGCACGGCGCGGCTGCTGTCCGCAGCCGAGTTCCGCCCGTACCGGTTCATCGGGGCTGCGGCCCTCGTGCAGTACGCGTTCTACATCGCCACCAGCGGGCGACCGTACTACGTCATCGGCATGTACGGCGTGCTGATGGCGGCGGGCGCGGTGGCCTTCCAGCGCAGGCGCGAAGCGCGGGTCGCGTCGGAGCGCCGCGGCCTGAGCTGGGTGGTCTGGCCCGCCACCGCGCTGTCGGTGCTCGCGGCGGGCGGCGTGGTGGCGATGTCGACGCTGCTGACCTCGGCGTTCGGGGTGCCCGCGGACCGGACGCTCGCGCAGGACGTGTCGGCGGCCTACCGGCGGCTGCCCGCCGACGTCCGCGAGCACACCGCCGTGGTCGGGGAGAGCTACATCCTGGCGGCGATGCTCGACGCGCGGTCCGACGAGTACGGGCTGCCGCTGGCGCACAGCCCGCACCGCGGCTACGGGTACTTCGGCCCACCGGATCCGTCCGCCGAGAACGTGCTGATCGTCGGCAACGATCCGGCGAAGTGGCGGCCGTACTTCGCGGAGATGCGGCAGGTCGGCCACGGCGGCATCCCGGTGTGGCTGCTGACCGATCGGCAGGAACCGTGGCCGCGGCTGTGGGAACAGGTCCGCGAGCTGTAGCGGACCGCGGCTCTCGCGTGCGGGGGCTCGCGGTGGGCGGGAAGCCGACCGGCCCGCGCGCGAAAGCTGACACCATGGCCACCACCACCTCACCAGCGGATCGGAGACCGCGAAGTGTCCACAGCAGACAGTCCGGCGAGCTCGGCGGTGCGGTTGCGCCCGCCTCGCCACCGCATCGAACGCAGAGCCATCGGCTGGTGGTCCGCGCAGGCCGCGACGCTGGTGTTACCGCCGCTGATCGCCCTCGCGGTGCTCGCCGCGCTGATCGCACCCGCCCGGCCCTGGTTGTTGCTGGGACTGGCCGCGGTGGCCGTGCTCGGCGTGCCCTACCTGGTCGTGATGCCGCAATGGCGCTACCGGGTGCACCGCTGGGAGAACACCGACGACGCCGTCTACACGGCCGCCGGCTGGTTGCGGCAGGAGTGGCGGGTGGCGCCGATGTCGCGGATCCAGACCGTGGACACCGTGCGCGGCCCGCTGCAGCGGATGTTCGGGCTCTCCAGCGTCACCGTCACCACGGCCTCGGCGGCCGGGCCGCTGCGCATCGACGGGCTCGACCACCGGGTGGCCGCCGAACTCGTCGACGTGCTCACCGCCACCACGCAGGCCGCGCGCGGGGACGCGACATGACGGCGGCGACCGACTGGCGGCGGCTCGACGCCAAGATCGTGCTGGTGCTGCTGATCCTGGTGCTGGCACCGCTGATCCCGACCGCGGGCGTGATGCTCATCGCGGGGGCGAACCCGGTGGTGGTCGCCTCGATGTCCGGGATCTGGGCGGGCGCCGCCGCCGTGCTCACCGGGATGGCCGCGCTGGACTGGTGGTTCACCACCTACCGGATCAGCGACGAACGGGTGGAGCTGCGCAAGGGGGCGCTCTCGCGCAGCCACCGGTCGCTGCCCCGGGATCGCGTGCGCAGCGTCGACCTCACCGCCGACCCGGTGCACCGGCTGCTCGGGCTGTCCGTCGTGAAGATCGGCACCGGGGCCCAGGCGGACGGTGAGCTCAAGCTCGACGGCATCGCCCGGCCGGACGCGGAGCGGATCCGGGCGGCCCTGCTGCTGCGCGAGTCCACTTCGGACCCGGAAGCGGCGGACGGGGCGCTGGCCCGGTTGCGCCCGGTGTGGCTGCTCTACTCCGGCGTGACGATGTCGCTGATCCTGGCCGTGTGGGGCGCGATCGCCTCGGCGTTCGGCTCGTTCTCCGAGCTGTTCGTGAAATTCGGGCTGTACCGGGCGATCGGGGAGGAGTTCCGCGCGGTGCCGCTGTGGCTGGGCATCGGCGTTCCCGCGCTGGGGGCGGTGCTGATCGGGGTGCTCGGGTCGTTCCTGCTGTCGCTGGAGCTGTGGTGGAACTTCACGCTCACCCGGGAGTCCTCCGGGACGCTGCGGGTGCGGCGCGGACTGCTCACCAAGCGGTCGATCTCGCTGGAGGAGAAGCGGCTGCGCGGTGTCGAGGTGTCCGAACCGCTGCTGCTGCGCTGGACCCGCGGTGCCCGCACCAACGCGGTCGCCACCGGCCTCAGCGACACCAAGGACGGCAGCCAGCCGGACGCGAAGACGCTGCTGCCGCCCGCTCCGCGCGCCGAAGCGCGGCGGGTCGCCGCCGAAGTCCTAGGGGAGGACCGGTTCCCTTCCGAGGGCTTCACCGGGCATCCGGTCGCGGCGCTGCGCAGGCGGATCACCTGGGCGCTGCTGTCGGCGCTGCCGTTCGCGGCGGCGGCGATCACCTGCGCGGTGCTCGGCTGGATCCCCGCCGGACCGGCCGTGGCGGTGGTGGTGCTCAGCGCGCTGATCGCGGTGGCGTTCGGCGTCGACGCCTACCGGAACCTGGGGCACCGGCTGCACGGGCGGTACCTGCTCAGCAGGCGCGGTACCGCGGTGCGGCGGACCGTCGCGCTGCAGCGCGCCGGGATCATCGGCTGGCGGTTCGAGCAGTCGGTGTTCCAGCGCCGGTCCGGGCTGATGGACGTCGTCGCCACCACCGCCGCGGGTTCGGGGCGCTACGCGGTGCCGGACGTGCGCACCGGGGACGGTCTCGCGTTCGCCGACGAAGCGGTGCCGGAGTTGCTCGCGCCATTCCTCGAACCCGTTCCCGACGATTAATACCGGAAGCAGGTAGGACCATTCGGGTGAGATGTGTTTCGCATTGAACCGGAACCAGCCAGGAAGCGGGCGGAAAGCAACCCGATCAGGAGATCAACTGCAGGATTAATCCGACTTGAAGAATCGGAGCCGAGCGGGTGCGGATCGTGCCACCCGCTCGGTTCTTCAGTTGGTTCCCGCGACGCGGCCGGTGCGGCCCGCGGACGCGGTCAAGCCAGGGTCAGCGGTCGAACTCGCCGCGCTTGAGGACTCCGAGGAAGTCCCCCCACCGCGCGGGGTCGACGGCGAAGTAGCCACCCGGTCGGTCCTTCGTATCGCGCACGCCGACGCGCCCGCTCCCGAAGCCGACCTCCACGCATTGCCCTTGGTGCGTGCTACGGGTGCTGGTCCGCCAACCCGTGAGGTATTCCATCTACAGCTCTCCTATGCGCTCGTGAATCACTTGAATAGACCCTTCCGGGTCGATCGCGTGTGCGCGTAGATGGTCCATCATCGTCACGTATTTGGACAGCTCGTTATCTCGTTCGAGGTATAACCCGCCCACGTGGGTTTCCAGATAGACGACATCCGGATCCACGTGATTGGAGTAGCGCAGGATGACGAATGGACCTGCCTGCGCGGGATGCGCGCCCGCGTCCAGCGGCATGACCTGCAACGTCACGTTCGGCAGTTCCGCCAAAGTGAGCAAGTGCTCCAATTGGCGGCGCAGTACGGCCGAACCGCCCACGCCGCGCCGCAACGCCGTCTCGCCGATCACCGCCCACAGGTCCAAGGGCTGAGAGCCGGTGATCCGGTCCTGGCGCTGCATCCGCAGCTCCACGCGGCGCCCGATCTCCGGTTCGTTGGCCCGGATCAAGGTGGACTTGGTGATGGCGTAGGCGTATTCCGCGGTCTGCAGCAGGCCGGGGACGGCCTCCGACTCCCAGGTGTGCATGGACGAGGCCTCGGCCTCCAGCCCCACGTACGTCTCGTACCACTCGGGCAGCACGTCGCTGTAGGAATGCCACCAGCCGCGCTTGCGCGCGTCCCTGGCCAGGTTGATCAATTGCTCGCGTTCGGCGCCGTTGACGGCGTAGAAGTCCAGCAGAGCGCTGACGTCCCCGATGGAGGGTGAGCGCTTCGCCGTTTCGAATCTGCCTATTTTCGCCTGGGTGCAACCGAGGTGGGTGGCGGCCTGCTGCTGCGTGACCTCCGCCAGTCCTCGAAGCCTGCGCAGCTCCGCAGCGAGGCGGCGACGGCGCACGGTGGGACTCACTGTCATGGAGATCAGTGTCCACCCTGCGAACCGAGCGTCACCATCGTGTCACCCAACCGACATCCGCGCGGGCGGATTCGAGGAGTGTCCCCGGCCTCGATCAGCCCCGCCGGCGTGCTCGACGAGCGCCCCGCCGCCCGGTTCCGGCATCGGTTCCGCGCGGTCCGGCGGCAGGTCCCGGCGCGGGACCTGGCTTTCCCGGCCGACGCTCGCTCGGCTGCCAGATCGAGGCCGACGCGGGTGACCGGTCCGCACGAGTGCGGCATGCGCTCACGCAGAGCGACGAACCGGCCTACCGCGCCGAAACCGGCGCCCTGGGACGAGTGACGCCCACCCGCCGACGGTCAAGGCCGCGGCACGTTGCGCAGGTTGCTGCGCGCCAGCTGCACCATCTTGCCCACCCCGCCGGAGAGCACCGTCCGGCTCACCGCCAGCGCGAAGCCTTTCACCTGGGTGCCGGTGATGCGCGGCGGAATGGACAGCGCGTTCGGGTCGGTGACCACGTCGACGAGCGCGGGCCCCGGATGCGCCAGCGCCCCCGCCAGCGCGTCGCGCACCTGAGCGGGCTGGTCCACCCGCACCGAATGGATCCCCGCCGCCGCGGCCACGGCCGCGAAGTCGATCGAATCGTGGTCGGTGCCGAAATCCGGCATGCCGTCCACCAGCATCTCCAGCTTCACCATGCCCAGCGAGGAGTTGTTGAACACCACCAGCTTCACCGGCAGCCGATGCGTGCGGAGGGTGAACAGGTCTCCCAGCAGCATGGACAACCCGCCGTCACCCGACATCGAGATGACCTGCCTGTTCCGGTCGACGACCTGCGCGCCGATCGCCTGCGGCAAGGCGTTGGCCATCGACCCGTGCACGAACGAGCCCAGCACCCGGCGGTGCTCGTTCGGCGTGACGTACCGGGCCGCCCACACGTTGCACATCCCGGTGTCCACGGTGAACACGGCGTCCTCGGCGGCCAGGTCGTCGAGCACGTCGGCGACGTACTCGGGGTGGATCGGGACCTGGTTGTGCACGTTCGTGGTGTAGGACTCGACGACCTGCTCCAACTGGTCCGCGTGCTCGCGCAGCATCCGGTCCAGGAAGCTCCGGTCGGTCTTCTGGCGCAGCTTCGGCAGCACCGCCCGGATCGTCTCCCGCACGTCGCCCTGCACCGCCAGGTCCAGCACCGTGCGCCTGCCCAGGTGCGTCGGGTCGATGTCGACCTGGACGGTGTTGGCCTGCGGCAGGAAGTTGTCGTACGGGAAGTCGGTGCCCAGCAGCACCACCCGATCCGCCTTCTGCATCGCCTGCTGACAGGCGCCGTAGCCGAGCAGACCGCTCATGCCCACGTCGTAGGGGTTGTCGTACTGGATCCACTCCTTGCCGCGCAGCGCGTGCCCGACCGGGGAATGCAGGGTGCCCGCCAGCTCCATCACCTCGGGGTGCGCGCCGCGGGTTCCCGCACCGCAGAACAACATCACCCGCTCCGCCGAGTTCAGCGACTCCGCGAGCAGTTCCACCTGCGTCGGCGAGGGCACCACCGTCGGCGGCTCGGAGTGCACCGTGCCGCTGCCGGTGGGGCGAGCGGCCGACTTGTGCGCGACGTCGCCCGGCAGCACCAGCACCGACACCCCGCGGTGCCCGACGGCGGTCTGCATCGCGCTGCGCAGCAGTCGCGGCATCTGCTCCGGCTGCGAGAGCAGTTCGCAGAAGTGGCTGCACTCGTTGAACAGCTCCTCCGGGTGGGTCTCCTGGAAGAAGCCGGTGCCGATCTGCTCCGACGGGATGTGCGAGGCCAGTGCGAGCACCGGTGCACTGCTGCGATGCGCGTCGTAGAGCCCGTTGATCAAGTGCAGGTTGCCCGGCCCGCAACTGCCCGCGCAGACCGCCAGCCGCCCGGTGAGCTGGGCCTCGGCGCTCGCCGCGAACGCCGCCGCCTCCTCGTGCCGGACGTGCACCCATTCGATGCCCTCGGTGCGGCGGACCGCGTCCACCACCGGGTTGAGGCTGTCCCCGACGATCCCGTAGATCCGTTGCACGCCTGCTTGCACGAGCACTTCGATGAACTGGTCGGCCACGGTCGGCATGCGCTCTCCCGGTACGTCGGGTTGCTGGTTCCTCCCGTCTACGCGGGGCGGTGCGAGCCCGCAACTTCGTCGCAGGCCGGCGACCTGCCGTGCGCGGCAGGCCGACCCGTGGGCGTTTCCGGCGCGGGCGACCGCCGTGACGAAGGCGAGTGCGGGCCGTAGCACGACGTTCACCGCCCGTTCGGGGGAAAGGGGTAACGTCTCCCCTTCAGCCGACGATCACTCTGTAGTCGACGTCGACGAGTTCCTCGAAAACCCAGCAGGGAAGGAAAAACGGTGAGCCTGCGCCTTTACACCGTTTGCGCGCTGTCCGTGACCGCCTCGGCATTGGCCGGGTTGTTGTTCGGTGGGTTCATCGCCTCGGACGATCAGGATGAGGCCGTTTCCGTGAACACCGTCTCGCAGACGGTGCCGGAGACCGCACCTCGACTGCCCTGATCCCGCGCGGCCTGGGCGGTCGGTGGCCGCCCAGGCGAACGGGGTCCTCCGCGTGGACTAACGTCGAACCATGAGCGAACAGCAGCGACTCTCAGCGGGCGACGCCGCGCCCGACTTCTCCCTGCCGGACGCCGACGGCAAGACCGTGGCGCTGGCCGACTACCGGGGCCGGTCCCTGGTCGTCTACTTCTACCCCGCGGCGAGCACCCCGGGCTGCACCAAGGAGGCCTGCGACTTCCGGGACAGCCTGGCGGAGCTCGACGACGCCGGATTCGACGTCGTCGGCATCTCACCCGACAAGCCGGAGAAGCTCGCGAAGTTCCGCGACGCCGAAGGCCTCACCTTCCCGCTGCTGTCCGATGTGGACAAATCGGTGATGACCGCGTGGGGCGCGTTCGGGGAGAAGAAGAACTACGGCAAGGTCGTGCAGGGCGTGATCCGCTCGACCTTCGTCGTCGGCCCCGAAGGCAAGATCGACAAGGCGCTGTACAACGTCAAGGCCACCGGCCACGTCGAACGCCTCCGCAAAGACCTCAACGTCTGACCCTCGCGACAAGGGGACGCCTCCACCCGGAGACGTCCCCTTTTCTCATGCCCGAACCAAGTGAACGGACCGCTTGTCCAATCCCGTTGGACGAACGGTCCGTTCACTCGGACTTCGCCACCCGCATGGCAGCACCGCACAGCGGGGAGGTTTTCGGAGTGAACGGACCGCTTGTCCAATCTCGTTGGACGAACGGTCCGTTCACTCCATCTCGCCTTACCTGGAGGCGCAGACGCGAGGTATCGGAGCGGGGGGCTTTCGAGGTGAACGGACCGTTCGCCCAATCCCGTTGGTCCAACGGTCCGTTCACTCCAACTCGGCGTCGGCCGGCGGGGTGCGGAGGTGAGTGCGCGAAGCGGGGAGGTGTTCGGGGTGAACGGACCGCTTGTCCGATCCCGTTGGACGAACGGTCCGTTCACTCCGAACCGGTCAGTCGAGGGTCATGTAGACGGCGACTCCGGCGGCGATGACCACTACGAGGTAGCGCAGCAGGGTCGCGGGCAGCCGTTGGGCGATCTTGCCGCCGACGAAGCCGCCGAGCACCGTCGTCGGCACCAGCATCAGCACCGCCGTCCAGTCGACCGGCGCGATCAGCGCGTACACGACGAACGTGACGGCGCTGCCGATCAGCCCGAGCCAGCTCTTGAGCGCGTTGAGCCGCCGCATGGAGTCGTTCACCGCGAGCACCAGGATCGCGATGAGGATGACGCTGCGGGCGCCGCCGAAGTAGCCGCCGTAGATCGAGGCGAAGAAGATCCCGACGGTGAGCCACACCGTGCGGTCGGGTTCGCCCGCTTCCGGGTGCCCGAGCCATCGCTTGATCGTGTTCTGGAACGCCATCAGCACCGCGGACAGCCCGACCAGCGCGGGTACGACGGCGTCGAACACTTCGCCCGGTAGCACGAGCAGCAGCACGCAGCCGATCACGGAGCCGACGCCCGCCGCGAGCGACGTCCACAGCAGCCGTTGCGGGGTGCCCTTGAGGTCGTCGCGCTGGCTGACGGCGGCGCCGACGAACCCCGGCCCTTGCGCCACGGAGTTCGTGACGTTGGCGACCAGTGGCGGCATGCCGGTGGCGAGCAGCGCCGGGAACACCAGCAGCGAGCCGCCGCCGGCGACGGCGTTGATCGCGCCGGACAGGAATCCGACGACGACCAGCACCACCAGCTCTATCCATTCGCTGAACACCAGCGGAACCTAACCGCCACCGGCCGCGCTCCGGCCCCCGGGGCGACCGCCATCACAAGAGGATCTTGTGCACCGGCCGTCAGCTGTGCGCGACGAGCTCCGGGCGGACCGCGGACCCCGCGAGGTGCGCCACCTGTTCACCGGCGTCCACCGGATCACCGGCCGCCGCGCGGCGCGGCGCGGGCGCGCCGAGCGAGTTCGCGGCGTGCAGCACGGTGAGGACGCTGAAGGTGACGGCGGCGGAGGCGATGCCGACGGAGGCGTACACGAGCCAGGGCTTCATCAAGGGTCTCCTGCGACGAGAGCAACGGATGGCCGAGCGGACCACGGGGTGCGGTGATCCGCCCGATGAGGGCCACTGCTGTGCTCGCGGCCCGGCGTCGTCCCCACCTGTCGGGACCGCGGGGACGTCGGGAGCGCGGCCGGTTCGCGGTCGCACTCCCGGCAGGAGCGGGTCGAACGTCATCCCGCCCTGATCACGAAGTGCTCGGGCCCGGCCCCGATCGCCGGACCCACTCGGCACTTCGCCCGATCACGCACGGTCGTTACGACTTTCCCCGCGCAAGTCATCCGCAGGTCATCGACGTCACACTCGACCACCGGGCGAGCTTGGTGCGGATCGGCGCCGCACGATTCCCCCGGCCCGCCGCCACCACTACCCGAACCCGCCGAACGCTTCCGCCATCCGCGTGACACGGGCCTGATTCCGGACGGAGACCATTTCCGGGTGCGCTCGAAGCGAGGGCGGCGGGTGCGCGAGCCGGTGCCGCGGATCTCGCCGAACGTCCGCGCTCGAAGGCGCAGGACGAGCTGATCGATCCCAGGACGTCATCCGCCCGGGAAGAAGCGCGCGCCGTGCTGACGCATCGCTGACGAGAGAGCGCTCCCGCCGTGCGAGACCGATCGCCTACCGCTACTGACCCGCCAGCTTGCGCAGCGTCGGCAGGAGAAGCCGCAGCGCCCGGCCGCGGTGGGAGCCGGCGTCCTTCTCCTCCGCTGCGAGCTCCGCCGCGGTTCGGGTTTCGCCTTCGGGGACGAAGATCGGGTCGTAGCCGAAGCCGTTGGTGCCGCGTTCGGCGCGGGCAACGGTACCGGGCCATTCGCCGCGCACCACGGTCTCCGTCCCGTCCGGCAGCACCAGGGCCGCCGCCGACACGAACGCGCCGCCGCGCCGCTCGTCGGGGACGTCGTGGATCTGGCCGAGCAGCAGGTCCAGGTTGGCCTGGTCGTCGCCGTGCTTGCCGGACCACCGGGCGGAGAGGACTCCGGGCATGCCGTTGAGCGCGTCCACGCTCAGGCCGGAGTCGTCGGCGACCGCGGGCAGGCCGGTGGCGCGGGCCGCGTCGGCGGCCTTCGCGAGGGCGTTGTCCTCGAACGTCGCGCCCGTCTCGGGGGCCTCGGGGAACTCCGGTACGGCGTCGAGGCCGATGACCTCGACGCCGGTGACGCCCTCGGCTTCGAGGATGCGCCGCAGTTCGACGAGCTTCTTCGCGTTGCGGGTCGCGAGCAGGACCCGGCTCACTTGGCGCCGCCGGGCAGTTCGCCGGGGTAGGGCGCGGCCAGCGCCTCGGTCTGCTTGCGGGCCAGCTCGGCGCAGCCGGTCAACGCGAAATCGATCATCGTGTCGAGCGTGGATCGGGTGAACGTGGCGCCTTCGCCGGTGCCCTGCACCTCGACGAGGGTGCCGTGGTCGGTGGCGACCACGTTCATGTCGACCTCGGCGCGCGAATCCTCCTCGTAGGGCAGGTCCAGGCGCACGCGGCCGTCCACCACGCCGACGCTGACGGCGGCGATGGAGCAGGACAGCGGCTTCGGGTCGGACAGCTTGCTCGCCGCGCTCAGCCAGGTGATGGCGTCGGCGAGGGCCACGTAGGCGCCGGTGATCGCCGCCGTGCGGGTGCCGCCGTCGGCCTGGATGACGTCGCAGTCCAGGGCGATGGTGTTCTCGCCCAGCGCCGCCAAGTCGATGCAGGCGCGCAGCGAACGGCCGATGAGCCTGCTGATCTCGTGGGTGCGACCGCCGATGCGGCCCTTCACGGACTCGCGCACCCCGCGGGTGTTCGTCGCGGAAGGCAGCATCGCGTACTCGGCGGTGACCCAGCCGAGGCCGGAACCGGAGCGCCAGCGCGGCACCCCGTCCTGCACGCTGGCCGCGCACAACACGCGGGTCCGCCCGAACTCCACCAAGACCGACCCGGCGGGCCAATCCTGGTAGCCGCGGGTGATTCGCACTTCCCGGAGCGCGTCGTCGCTCCGCCCGTCCGCTCTCGCCACGCGGCCCACCCTAACGAGTCCGTTCGCGGCGAGTCGCGCGGCGGGTACTCGGCGGTGCCGGCGGTCCGCCTGATCAGCCGGGCAGCGCTACCAGTCGACTTCGCGCCAGTCGACGACCTTCGGGCGCCGCCCGGTCTCCAGGAAGTCCCGCAGCGCCGCCGCGAGCACCGCCGGATCGACTCCGCTGCCCGCCGGGAACTCGGCGTCCTCACCGGACAAGCCGGGCGAGGACGGGTCGCCGTCGAGCACGGCGTAGTCGTGGTCGGCGTCGAAGTGGCTCAGGTAGCCGAAACCTCCGGACACCGCGGCGACCACGTCGTGGTCGAGCATGCCGGTGGCCGAGTCGGCCAGTTCCCTGCCTTCGTGCCAGATCGTCGCGGGGCCCGCGTTCGGCTCCGCCAGCCGCCGGATCAGGTCGTCGACCTCGCCCGGCTCGGTGATGCTGAGCCCGTCGCCCGCGTTCACGTCCGCCGTCGACGCGATCGACCACACCGCAGTGATCGTCATCGTTTCCCCTTCCACCGCGAACGCCGCCGCTCGTTCAGATCGAATGGCTCTGACCGGCCTCGACGACCTCGACCGGCCCGTCGAACTCCTCGATCGCCTCCCGAAGGATCTCCTGCGGGTCCGTCCACGGTTGCAGGTGGGTCAGCAGCAGCTGCCGCACCCCGGCCCGCTTCGCGACGCGGGCGGCCTGCCTGCCCGACAAGTGCACCCCGTCGGGGCGGTCCGGGGAGTCGGCCCAGGACGCCTCCGCCAGCAGCACGTCCGCGTGGCGGGCCAGCTCCTCCAACGCCGCGCACGGGCCGGTGTCACCGGTGTAGGCGAGCACGCGGTCCGCGGTCTCCACCCGGAAACCCCAGGCCGGGCAGAGGTGGTCCACCGGAAGCGCCGTCACCCGGAACGGTCCCACTTCGGCGGGTTCGTCGAAACCCTCGAAGTCGTACACGTCGGCGAGGTCGGTGTCCGCGAGCTCCGCGGCGTTGGGCGCGTACAGCCTGGTCAGCCGATCCTGCGTCTCCGGCGGGCCGAACACCCGCAGCCGGTGCGCCGCCGGGTCGTACGGCGGGTCCGGGCGGTAGCGGCGCAGCACCGTGAGCGCCCCGAAGTCCGAGCAGTGATCCGGATGCAGGTGGCTCAGGAACAGGCCGTTCAGGTCGAACGGGTCCACGTGACGTTGCATCGCGCCGACCGTGCCGTTGCCGAGGTCGAGGGCGATCCGCGTCTCCCCGGATTCGACGAGGTAACCGGAGGCGGGTGAGTCCGGACGGGGAAGGCTGCCCGAGCACCCCAGAATCGTCAGCTTCACACCGATGAGCCTGACACGGCGAAGGGCTTCACGGACTCGGTTATGGAGATCGGACCACCCAAGAAGCGGGACGCCAGTTTCGCGAAGCGCTCCGGCTCACCCGTTGCGCTGAATTCGTGCGTCGGATCGGGGCGTTCGCTGAACAAGTCCTGTTCGGTGAGTACCCGGACCACGTCCTTCGCCGTCTCCTCCGCGCTGGACACCAGCGTCACGTGATCGCCCATCGCGATCTGCAGCACCCCGGTGAGCATCGGGTAGTGCGTGCAGCCCAGCACCAGCGTGTCCACGTCCGCCTGCTGCAGCGGATCCAAGTAGCCCTGCGCCAAGCCGAGGACCTGGCGACCGCTGGTGATGCCGCGCTCCACGAAATCCGCGAACCGGGGGCAGGCGGCCGTGGTCAGCCGCACCTGGGGCGCGGCGGTGAACGCGTCGTCGTAGGCGCGGGAGCGGATGGTGGCCTGGGTGCCGATCACCCCGACCCGGTTGTTGCGCGTGGTGGCGACGGCGCGGCGCACCGCGGGCAGCACCACTTCCACGACCGGGACGTCGTAGCGCTCGCGGGCATCGCGCAAGCACGCCGCCGACGCGGTGTTGCACGCGATGACCAGTGCTTTCACCCCGTCCTCGACGAGCGAGTCGGTGATGGCGAGGGTGCGGGCGCGGATCTCGGCCAGCGGCATCGGACCGTACGGCGCGTTCGCGGTGTCCCCCACGTAGCGGATCGCTTCGCCCGGCAACTGGTCCAGCACGGCCCTGGCGACGGTCAGCCCGCCGACCCCGGAGTCGAAGATCCCGATCGGCGCGTTCGTCACGCCGACAGTGTGCCAGGCGCGGCCTTCTCAGCCCCTCGACGAGTGCTGCGCGCCACCAGCCACGCCGCGAGCAACCCGCCCAGCGCGCCGCACAAGTGGCCCTGCCAGGAGATCTGCGGCTGGGTGGGCAGCACGCCCCACAACATCCCGCCCCAGTAGAAGAACAGCACCACCGCCACCAGGATCTGCGCGAAGCTGCGCACGAAGAAGCCGCGCACCAGCAGGAACACCATCCAGCCGAAGGCCACGCCGGACGCGCCGATGTGCGTCCCGCCGTCGGCGATCA
The DNA here is from genome assembly GCF_014203325.1 of Saccharopolyspora gloriosae. Classification (NCBI taxonomy): domain Bacteria; kingdom Bacillati; phylum Actinomycetota; class Actinomycetes; order Pseudonocardiales; family Pseudonocardiaceae; genus Saccharopolyspora; species Saccharopolyspora gloriosae. The sequence continues at coordinate 749,598 of NZ_JACHIV010000001.1, forward strand.
GCCAAGTCCCGAGACCGGCGACGAGCCACACCGTCGCCGTCACCGCGACGAACTGGCCCACGCCGTTGGCCAGCAGCAACCAGCCCAGCACCAGCAGCGGAACCGTGTTCGACATCAGGTGCGGCAGGCCGCCGTGCAGCAGCGGAGCCCACAGCACGCCGTCCAGACCGTCGATGCGGTGCGGCTCGATGCCGTACTGGTCCAGCCGCTGCCCGTTCAGCTGGTCCCAGAGCTCCAGCGCCCACAGCACCGCCACCATGAACGTCATCTGCACCGCCGCGCGCAACGGCTTCTGCGGGATCACACGCGGCCGCTGCCGTTCTGGCTGATTCGTCACCTTTTCGAGATTACGCGGATCGGGTCAGCGGTGACTCGGGGATGACCCGGACTCGTCATCGGCGCCAGATAGGCTCCCGCACCGTCGCCGAAGCTGATCGCTGGAGGTATGAGCGGTGCACACCACCGCACGGGCCGAGCAGGCCGTGCTAGCCGAAGCGCAGTTCGGGCACGGGCCCACCTGGGACGCGGGAACCGCCAGCCTGCTGTGGACCGACCTCCGGTCCCGCACCGTGCACCGCTACGCGCCCGACGACACCGACCACTCCATGGAGGTGCCGCAGCAGGTCAGCGCCGCCAAACCGCGCTCGCGCGGCGGGCTGCTGCTGCACTTCGACGAAGGCATCGCGCTCTACGACCCGGACGGGGAACGCCGCACCTGGCTCACCTTCTGGGCCCGTGACGGGTTCCGCGGCGGCGAGACCACCGTCGACTCGTGCGGGCGGGTGTGGGCCAACACCGTGCCCGAGGACGAGCACGGCGACGGCTGGCTCGTGCGGGTCGACGCCGGAGGCGCCGCGCACGTGGTGCTCAACGGGATCTCCGCGGGCAACGGCCTGGCCTGGAGCCCCGACGACACCGTCCTGTACTTCGCCGACGGCGCGACCCGGCGCGTCGACGCGCTCACCGTCGACCCCGTGACCGGCGCGGCCTCCGAGCGGCGCCCCGCGTTCGAGGTCGACGGCGAACCCGGCGGGCTGTGCACCGACGTCGAGGGCGGTGTGTGGGTCGCCGTGCGGGACCGCGGCGAAGTGCGCCGCTACGCGCCCGACGGGCGCGTGGACCGGACGGTGCCGCTGCCGTCGCAGCGGCCGACGGGGTGCTGCTTCGGCGGCGAGGATCTCACCGACCTGTACATCACCACCGCCCGCGAAGGCCTCGCCGAGCCCGCCCCGGCCGACGGCGCGGTGCTGGTCCTGCCCGATGCGGGAACCGGCCTCCGCTCCCACACCTTCGCCGGCTGACCACCCCGCCGCGGTTTCGGAGTGAACGGACCGTTCGTCCAATCCCATTGGACCAACGGTCCGTTGACTCATCCCCACCAGCCGCCGGCCGCCCCGCGAAGGCACCCCACCCGCAGCCGCCCGGGTTGAAGTAACCGGACCGCTTGTCCGATCCCGTTGGACGAACGGTCCGTTCACTCCTCCAGACCTCCAGACCTCCAGGCGGACGCGAGGTGGTCGGGAGCGGCGAGCGCTGGCGGGGTGGAGTGAACGGACCGCTTGTCCAATGCGGTTGGTCGAACGGTCCGTTCACTCGCTCCCGTCGGTCGTGCGGCGGGTGTGGGGACGCCGCCGGGGGCGTCTGAAGTGAACGGACCGTTTGTCCGATCCCGTTGGTCGAACGGTCCGTTGACTCGGTTGCCTCGGGTGGCGGGGTGGAGTGAGCGGACCGTTTGTCCAGTCCCGTTGGTCGAACGGTCCGTTCACTTGGGGCGGGTCAGGATTGGGCGCGGAGGGTGGTTGCTGCGGAGTGGGCGCCGTCGTGGTGGGGCCAGCGGGGGGTGTCACCGGTGGGGGTGTCGCCGAGGATGGTGACGCGCTGGCCCACGCGTCGCTCCGCGTAGTCGTTGATCGCGTAGTGCTGGGTGGCGCGGTTGTCCCACATGGCGATGGCGCCGGTCGTCCAGCGGAAGCGGCACACGTGGCTCGGGTGTTCGACGAGGGTGTAGAGGTGCCGCAGCAGCAGGTCGCTCTCGGTCGCGTCGAGCTGCGGGATGCGGCGGGTGAACATGCGGTTGACGTAGAGCGAGCGCCGGCCCGTCTCGGGGTGCACGCGGACCACGGGGTGTTCGGCTTCGCTGCGGAACGAGCCGTTGGGGTGCTCGAAGACGTGGATCGCGGTGAGGCCGTCCAGCATGTCCCGCAGTGGTGCCGAGACCGCTTCGTAGGCGAGGTACTGGTTGCTCCACATCGTGTCGCCGCCGAACGGGGGGCATTGCACGATTTGCAGGATCGAGGCCACGGGCGGGGTGGGACTGAAGGTGACGTCGGTGTGCCAGACGTCGGCTTTGGCGCCTTGCGCGGAATCGAGCACGACGATTTCGTCGTGCCCGTCGAGCTTCGGCAGGAAGGGGTGCACTTCGAGTTCGCCGAGTCGCTTGCCGAAGTCGATGTGCGCTTGCGGGCTGAGTCCGGCCGCTTCGGGGAAGAACAGCACGAGGTGTTCGAGCAGCAGCTCGTGCACTCGCTGGAAGACCTGGTCGGAGAGGTCGTTCAGGTCGATGCCGCGGACCTCGGCGCCGAGCGCGCCGCTGATGGGACGGACCTCCAGGTCGGTGTCCTGAATGGGAGCAACCATGATGACGACCCTTTCTCGGTGGAACTGAGAACAATGCGCGTGCGGAATGGCGGATCAGCGATTCGAGTGCGCGCTGCCCGTGGTGGCGAAAATTCTTGACCAAAAAGGGAATGTGGTGCGATGCTCGCGGTACCGGAATCGGTTTCCGGTGGCGATTTCCCCCTGGCTCTGAGTTCGCGCGGCGACGGCGCCCGCGGCATGAGCGCACGCATTCGCAGCAGGAACAGGAGTGCACCAGTATGGCTTCGGAGACCACGGATCCCGGCGCGCGGTTGGCGGCGCTGACCGATCTCGCCACCCCGTTCGCGGTGCGCGCGGCGGTGACGCTCGGCGTGCCGGACCGGATCGCGGAGGGCACCACGGGGCTCGCCGATCTCGCCGCGGCCACCGGGACGGACGCCGATTCGCTGGCGAGGTTGCTGCGGCATCTGGTGGCGATCGGGTTCCTCGCCGAGCAGGACGGCGGCTTCGCGCTGACCGACGTCTCCCGGCACCTGCTGGGGGAGGACAGCGCCTGGCAGAAGAAGTGGCTGGCCCTCGACGGTCCGGGCGCGAAGATGGACCTGGCCTACGCGGGCATGGCGCATTCGGTGCGCACCGGCCGGTCCGGTTACGAACCGGTGCACGGCGTGCCGTTCTGGGACGACTACCAGCGCGACGACGCCCTGCGCGGCTTCTTCGGCGCGATCATGGCCGCGCACGCCTGGCAGACCGGTCCGCTGCTGGCCGCCGAGTACGACTGGGCGCCGGTCAAGAACGTGATCGACATCGGTGGCGGAGTGGGGGCGCTGCTGGTCGAGGTGCTGCGCGGGCAGCCGCACCTGGAGGGCGCGGTGCTGGACCTGCCGCCGGTGGCCGCCGAGGCCGCGGAGGCGCTCGACGGCTCCGGGGTGCGCGACCGCGCCGAGTTCGTGCCGGGCAGCTTCTTCGACGAGCTGCCCGCGGGCTACGACCGGTACGTCGTGTCGCGGGTGCTCACGGACTGGCCGGACGCCGACGCGGTGCGCATCCTGCGCCGTTGCGCCGAGGCCGCGGGCAGCGGTGGCCGCGTCCTCGTGGTGGAGGTGCTGGCCGGGGAGGAGCACGCGAAGAACAACTCCTCGTTCGACCTCCAGTCGTTGTCGCTGCTCGGCGGTCGCGAGCGGTCGGTGCGCGATTTCGAGGTGCTGGCCGCGGAAGCGGGTCTCGCGGTGCGGGGCAGCCGCAGCTGGGACGGCGGGCTGGTGCTCGTGGAGTGCGAAGCCGCCTAGCGGACCGCACCCGGCCTGGGCGCCGCTCATGCCCAGGCCGGGAGCCGCCGGGCCCGCGGGTCGGGCAGCACTCCCACCTGGTGCAGCCGGTCGAGCAGCGACAGCTGGTGCTGCCCGAGCCCGGCCATGTTGTGCATGACGGTGTAGCGCAGCCGGTCGTTGCCGCCGGTGAACCGCAGGGCGCGCCGCCCCACGACCCGCCCCGCCCAGGACAGGTCCGTGATCATGCGCGCCGCGTTGTGGCTCGTCTGTCCGATGTGGACCAGCTTGGGGAGTCGTTCGGCCTGGTACGAGCGGATTCCCGCGTCCACCGAGGCTGCGGTGAGCTCGCCGCTGCCCAGGTGCCCGGCGAGGCTCTCGGCGTCGGTGATGGAGGTGTTCATGCCCTGCGCCGCCATCGGATGCACCGCGTGGCCCGTCTCGCCGACCAGCGCCAGCCCCGGAATCCCCAGGCTGGGCGCGAGGAATCGGGACACCGGCAGCACCTGCCGGTTCGCCGCGCTCGCCCGCAGCGCGTCGGCGAGCGGGTGCAGCGCGGGCGTGCCGCCCACCAGCCGGTCGATCCAGCGGGCCATGCCGTCCTCGTCGAGCCCGCGCAGCTCATCGGGCCGGACCTGCACGTAGAGGCGCACCCGTCCGCCGGGCAGCGGGTAGCGCAGCCGCAGCCCGAATTCGCTCACGTACGCCGAGAAGTCCTGCTCGACCGGCGGCGCGTCGGCGATGTCGAAGGCGGCCAGCCGGTGCGGGTACTCGTCGCGGTGCACCGCGATCCCGGCGGCCTTGCGCAGCCGCGAGGAGAGGCCGTCGGCGGCGACGACGAGCTTCGCGCGGACATCGCGTTCCTGCCCGCCTTCGCTGATCCGCACCCCGTCGACCCGTCCGGCGGCGTCGCGCAGCAGGTCGCGCACGAGCACGCCGCGGCGGAACTCCACGGAGCCGTCGAGCCGGTCCGCCAGCGCGTCCAAGATCACGGGGTAGTCGTGGGCGAGCAGCCACCGCTCCTCGTCGCGCAGCCGCTCGTAGTCCAGCGCCATCAGCGGTGCCCCGCCCGAATCGCGCGCCACCAGCCGCGCCAGCCGCAGCCCGCCGCGCAGTTCGAGGCGCTGCGCCACGTTCCAGTCCCGCAGCACCCGCAGCGCACCGGGTTGCAGCACCTCGCCCTTCGCCACCCGGGTCGGTCCGGCCTGCTTCTCCAGCAGCAGCACCCGGAAACCGCGGGTGCTCAGCGCGCAGGCCGCGGCGAGACCGCCGACCCCGGCACCGCACACCACCACGTCGGCGTCCATCAGTCCCTCCCAGCGCGGTCGCGGTAGCGGGCGAGCGCGCGCAGCGCCAACCCGTTGGCCAAGGCCCGGTTCGCGTAGCGGGACACGTGGCGCACGTACTCGTTGACGGGGGCCGCCGGCCAGGAACCGTCGGGGCGGCGGGCGTCGACGAGCCAGCGCACGCCGCGCCGGACCTCGGCGTTGGCGGTGCCCGAGCCCGCCACCAGCAGCGCGCCGACGGCCCAGGCCGTCTCCTCGACGGTGCCGGGCTCGTCGCCGCCGGTTCCCCAGGAGCCGTCGGCGAGTTGGGCGCGCATCAGCCAGTCCCGGGCGCCGCGCGCGGCGTCGGACTCGCCCGCACCGGCCCGCACCAGCGTTTGCAGCACCGCCGAGGTGCCCGCCGTGTGCATCCGGTACCACACGGATTCGTAGCTGCCGTCCGGCTGCTGCGCGCTCTGCAACCAGGTCACGGCCTTCTGCACGCGCGGATCGCTCGCGGGCACCCCGGAATCCAGCAGCCCGTCCAGCGACTGCACCGTCATGTGCGGGCAGGGGCCGCTGTTGGCGACCTTCGTGTTCCGCACGCACAACCCCCACGAGCCGCGGGTGTCCTGCTGCGCGAACAGCCAGGAGGCCCCGGCGTCCAGGGCGGGCCGGTGCCGGTCACCGGGGTAGCGCGCCAGCGCGGACATGATCTCGCCGGTCTCCAGCGAAGCGGGCCAGCCGCGGGCGCCCGACCAGCCCCAGAAGCCCGGCGGGCAGCCGAACGCGGTGAACGGCCGGTCCTGCTGGTCGCGCAGGAAGATCTCGCGGGTCGCCAGCAGCCGCTCGTCGGTCGCGTAACCCGCTTCCAGCAGGCCGCCCGCCGCGTACATCGACCAGGTCAGCTCCAGCGGCCCGCTGTTCCACGAACCGTCGTCGTTGGCCTGCTCCCGGAACCAGCGCACCGCGCCCGCGACCATGTCCTCGCCGAGCCCGGCGCGCGCCAGGCCACCGCAGATCAGGCCCGTCACCCAGGCGTCCTCGCACCAGCCGCCGGTGCTGCCCTCGTGCTCGTAGACCTGCCGGATGATCGACAACGCCCGCGGGGTGCCCGCCTTCGACAGCAGCCGGGTCAGCGGCGTCTGCTTGCGGTGCGCCGCCTGCGCCAGGCCGAGCGCGCAGACCATCGGCGCCCGCAGGTCGAACAGCCGCTGGAACGGCCCGCGCAGCAAGGTCAGCTCCAGCGGGAAGCGCCGCATCTCGTCGATCTCGAGCCAGCCGACGAACGAGTAGAACTGGCGGCACCACGCGGTCACCTCGGGATGCGGGATCGCCTCCAGCCCGCCGAACTCCCGCATCCAGCGCAGCCCCGCCGCGACCGCGTCCGCCGCGTCGTCCGGGGCGACCAGGTGCAGCGTCGCCGCGGCCACCGCCGTCGGACCCGGCTCGTCCGGCTCACCGGGGATCATGCTCCAGCCGCCACCGGCGGACTGCCGTGCGCGCAGCCACGCCACGCCCCGCTCGATCAGGTCCGCCGAACCGTGCGGATCGGCGAAGTGCAGCGCGCTGACCGCGCCCACCGTGCTCAACGTGGACGTGAGGCCGTCGCCGCCGTAGTCGAACACGCCGTCCGGCCGCCGCACGGCGAACACCGCCTCCGCCGCGGCGTCGATCACGCGGGAGATCTCCTCGGCCTGCAGGGTCGTCATGGCAGCGTCGCCTTCCGTTGTTCCATCGGGGGCGGGAATTCGTGGCCGGTGCGCAGCGCGGCCTGGGTGCTGAGGCTGAACGCCAGCGCGGGCACCAGCACCGCCAGCGCGATCCACGCGCCGGCGCCTCCCGCGATCAGCGCGGCGGTGAGGACCAGCCGCTCCGCGACGAGGATCTTGTGCGCCTGCAACGCCTTCCGCGGCGGCAGGTCGTCGACGTGCTCGAACAGCAGCGAGAACGCGGCCGTCCCGGCGCAGGCCGCCAGCGCCGCCAGCAGGTAGTAGCCCGTCGGGTCCGGCACGTAGCCCGCGGCTCCCAGCACGATCAGCATCGCCGCGGCGTAGAGCCCGAACGACATCCGCACGGCGGCCCGGACCCCGCTGCGCACCGGCACCGAGCGGTAGCCGCCCGCCCGGTCCCCTTCGACGTCGCGCATCGTGCCGACCAGGTTCGACGCCGCGTCGTGCAGCAGGAGCACCAGCGCGAACACGGCGATCGTCCACGGCAACCGGTCCGCCGCCAGCAGCGCGCCGACGGCCAGCGCCAGCGCCGTCAACGCGCCGCGCACCAGGTTCCCCGACAGGCCGCGGGCCTTGCAGAACCGGCTGTAGGCGACGATGCCGCCGGTCGCGACCACCACCAGGACCAGCGCGTGCCAGTTCACCAGCAGCGTCAGCAGCGTGGCCGCCACCGCGCACGCCACGCCGCAGACCACCGCGGTGCGCGCGGACAACCGGCCGGACGGGATGGGGCGCTGCGACTTGTCGATGGCGTCCAGCTCGCGGTCGAAGTAGTCGCCCAGGTAGTGCCCGGACAGCCATCCCAAGGTCGGCACCACCACGGCCGCGATCACCTGCACGCCCCAGCCGCCCCCGGCCAGCGCCGCGCCCGCCGAACCGACCATGGCGGGGTAGCAGGTCGTGTACGGCCGCCACGTCTCCACGTGCGCCCGGATCCCGCGGCGCAGCGCGGATGTCGACGCCGCCACGGCTACCGGTCCCGGTGGATCGCGAGGTCCGCCACCGCCGCGAGCAACCGGGTGCCCTCCGCCACCGGCAGCGCGTCCAGCTCGGCGTGCGCCCGGCGGATCTCGTCCTCGGCCTGCTCGGCGGCGTGCTCGACGGCGCCGAGCCGCTCCAGCACTTCCCGCAGCAGCGCGAAGGACTCCGCGGGAGACCGGGTGCCGCTGAGCGCGTCGACGAGCACCGCGCGGTCCTGCGGGCCCGCCATCCGGTGGCCCACGATCACCGGGAAGGTGGGGCGCATGTTCCCCGCGTCGCTGTCGGCGGACTTGCCGGTGACGCTGCTGTCGGCCAGGTAGGGCAGCAGGTCGTCGCGCATCTGGAAGGCCGCGCCGACCCGCTCTGCGAACCGGGTGGCGGCCTCGACCTGCTCGGCGGTGCCGCCGCCGAGGATCGCGCCGGATCGGCACGCCGCCCGGAACAGGGCACCCGTCTTCAACGCCGCCATCCGCCGGTACCGCTCCGGCGGACACGCCGGATCCCGCAGGAGCTCGGCTTCCAGCGCCTGCCCGCGGCAGAGGTCGACTCCCGCGGCGGCGACCGCGCGCACCGCGCCCAGCACCGCCTCGGCGGGCAGCCCGCATTCGGCGAGGGTGTCGAACAGGCCCAGGATCAGCGCGTCGCCGGTGACGATGGCGTCGGCGACGCCGAACTTCGCGGGCACCGACGGCCGGCCGCGGCGCAGCTCGTCGCCGTCGATGATGTCGTCGTGCACCAGCGAGGCCACGTGCAGGTATTCGACGGACAGCGCCGCGGGCAGCACCGCCGCGCGGTCGCCGCCGACGGATTCCGCGGTGGCCACCAGCATCAGCGGGCGCAGCATCTTGCCCGGCGCGAGCAGCGCGTAGCGCGCGATGTCCCCGATGTGGTCGGTGCCCGCGCTCCAGCGGCGTTCCAGTTCGGCGCGCAGCTCGGCGGCGATGGGGGAGGCGGCGATGACGGCCTCGGGACCGGCCGCCAGGTCGTCGGCGGCGTCGGTGGTCCGCGCGGTCATCGGGTCGGCCCGCTCTGCTCGGCCGCGAATTCGGCGGCGACCTTGAGCACCAGGTCGTTGACCTCCGCGGTGCCGACGGTCAGGCGCACCCCGGCCTCGGCGGTCACCCGCACGACGATGTCGTGGGCTGCGCACAGCTCGACGAACCGGGAGCTCTCCGCGCCCAGCGGCAGCCACAGGAAGTTCCCGCCGCTGGGGGGAACGGCGAATCCGCAGGCCAGCAGCCCGTCGCGGAGCCGGTCGCGTTCGGCGGCGACCGCCGCGCACTGGCGGCGCATCACCTCGGTCGCGTCGAGCGCGGCGGTCGCCGCCGCCTGCGCGGGGGCGCTGACGCGGAAGAACAGGGCGCTCGGCTTCAACGCCGCGAGCACCGATTCGGGGGCGAGCAGGTATCCGACGCGCAACGCCAGCAGCCCGTAGGACTTGGAAAAGGTCCGGGCGACCGTCACCCGCTCGTCCGTTCGGGCTAGTTCGAGTCCGTCGGCAATCGAACCGGTCTCGGCGAAGTCGACGTAAGCCTCATCGATCACAATGTGCACGTCCTGCGGAACGCGGTCGAGGAATCGCGTGATCTCGCCGGTGCCGAGCACCGTTCCGGTCGGATTGTTCGGATTGCACAGCAGCACCACCCGAGTCCGTTCGGTGATCGCGGCGGCCATCGCGTCCAGGTCGTGGGCGTCGTCGCGCAGCGGCACGCCGACCGCCGTCGCGCGGGCGTTGCCGATCATCAGCGGGTACATCTCGAACGACGGCCACGGGTGCACCACTTCGGCGCCCTGACCGGCGTGGACCTGGAGGAACTGCTGCAGCAGCGCGCCGGAGCCGACCCCGGCCAGCACCTGCCCGGCGGGCACGCCGTGGTGCTCGGCGATCCGCCGGACCAGGTCGGTGGAGAACGGGTCCGGGGTGAGGTTGAGTTCTCCGAGAGTCGCTTCGGCGGCTTCTCTGACGCCAGGCAACGGGGGAGCGAAATTCTCGTTCAGAGAAAGCTGGTGCGCAATTGAGGTCACAGTGCCATTCCCGTTCTGGCCGCTGGATGTTATGCCCCCCGCGCGGTGCCCGCCGGTATCGGGCCGACCCGCTCGTGATGCTCGTCGAATACTGAGTTCCGCGTGCGTGCGGTGTCAAGGACGCGTTCAGCTCGGAACGTAATCAGCGTGTTTCGCATTGATTCCGTTCGGTTTTTCGAGGGAATTCCCTGAACGTTCTGTGCCAGTGCCGGGCGGGGCACCTGACCCGGTGGGCTGTGCTAGCCCGCGCCGCGCGGTACGAGGTGCGTTCCGGCGGTCGCGCGTGCGCGGGCGCGCGGCGGCCCGCCGCGGGGTGCCGCGCCGCGGGTTGCAACTGATCTGTGATCTCGGTCGATGTCGCTGGTCAGCGCGGCTCTAGGCCGAGTAGTTCAACGCGCTCCGCGGCAGGCTCCCCCGAACGGCTCTGGAATATTCCATCGGTCGTTCGGTACACCGGAACCAGCGCGCTCGCCACAGCGGCAGTCGGGGCCCGGTGGGCGCGCTCGCCACGGTCCGGGGACCGGTGGTTGAGCCGCGACCGGCGGGAGTACTGGTCGCGGTCGGTCCGCGGCCTCGGTGCGTTCGGGGCGTGCCGGGGCCGCGGGCCGGTATCCCCGTTCTTCCCAGTGGGGCACCTCCCGTATTCGTTCCATTTCGCGCGCCGCCGCATCCGCGGAAAACCGCCGACCGGGCGAATCGCGGATTGTCGAACAATCACTGTGAAAACGGCAAATACCGGCACTTTTGGGCCGAATGCCGTTCCGCTTATGGTGCGAACAGTTTCCTCTTGGCAGCGAGGCGGGCACCGGCCCGTTTCGTGGAGGAGCCGGGACCGAATCGGCGCGCTCCGGTTCACCCGACAACGACGACGTCCGGGCCGCCCCATCGCCCCGGACTCGAGATCGAGGAGATCAAGATGGTCGCTGCCCCCCGTCGCCTGGCCCGGCTCGCCGGAGTCGTCGCGGTCGCCCTCTCGGCCGCCGCCACCGTGTCCGTCTCGGCCGCGCAGGCCGAACCGGCCGACGTCACCCCGTACGTCGTCGGCGGCCAAGACGCCGACATCGCCGACAACCCGTTCGTCGTCGCCCTGCTCACGCCGAGCGGCCAGCAGTTCTGCGGCGGCTCCCTGGTCTCCGAGACCAAGGTCGTCACCGCCGCGCACTGCACCACCGGCTCGCAGCCCAGCGAGATCAACGTCCTCAGCGGGCAGACGAACATCAGCGGCTCCGAAGGCACCGTCTCCGAGGTCAGCGACGTGTGGGTGCACCCCGAGTACACCGACGCCACCCAGGGCTTCGACGTCTCCGTGCTGACGCTGGCCGCCCCGGTGCAGGAAGCTCCGATCGAGCTCGCCACCGCCGACGACGCCGGCTACGCCCCCGGCACCGACGCCACCGTGCTCGGCTGGGGGACCACCAGCGAGGGCGGCTCCACCTCCGACAGCCTCCAGCAGGCGACCGTGCCGGTGAGCTCCGACGCGGACTGCTCCGCGGGCTACGCCGAGTACAGCCCCGACTCGATGGTCTGCGCCGGCCTGCCCGAGGGCGGCGTCGACGCCTGCCAGGGCGACTCCGGCGGTCCGATCGTGGCCGACGGCCGCCTCATCGGCGTCACCTCCTGGGGCGAAGGCTGCGCCCGACCCGGCAAGCCCGGTGTGTACGCCCGCGTCGGCGCCTACAACGACGTCCTCACCGAGCAGATCAACAGCTGAACGAATTCCGGTCGTCCTTCTCGGGTGGCCGGGTAGCGGAACCTCAGCGTTCCTCTCGCTGCGGGATCGATTTCACTAGTGGCCTCCGCTACGAGAGAAATCGCTGTCCTCGCGAGAGGAACGCTGAGAACCCGCCGGTGGTCGGCTCTTGCACGTGGGCTGAGCGCTGACGCGCTTACAGGCACGGCTTCGCCGCGAAGACCGACTGCGGGCAAGAATTCAGAAGAACAACTGTTTTGTGCGGGGATTTCGTGGGGCGGTCCTTCGGGGCCGCCCCGCTTCGCGTCGTACGGGGGGTCAAGTGGGTTGGCGGAGGGAGCGGTCTTCGAACTTCGCCGCGTAGCCGCCGATGAGGGCTCGGGACTCGGTCGCGCCGAGGGCGACCCGGTCCAGGTCGTCGACGGAGTCGCGGAACGACGCGACCCGATCGGGGCCGTCCAGCAGCAGGCCGCACTCCTGGCTCTCCAGCAGCACGGTCGCGATGCCGTGGCTGAACTCGATGAACGTGAACGGACCGCCGAGGCCCGCGTGCACCCCGAGATCAGTGGGCAGCACCCGCACGGTGATGTTCGGGGCCTCCGCGCAGCGCAGCAGGTGCCGCAACTGCCCACCGGTGACGGCGGGCCCGCCGACCGGGCGGGTCAGCACCGACTCGTCGAGGTAGGCGGTGAGCTCGACGGGGGTGGCCTTGTGCAGAATCCCTTGACGCACCTGGCGAACGTTGACCCGCTCGTCGATTTCCCCGGTGCTGCCGCCGGAAGCCGCGCAGACCGCCGTGGCGTAGCCGCGGGTCTGCAGCAGGACGGGCACGTAGCCGAGGCTGAGTTCCGTGAGCCGGGTCGCGCGCTGCTCCGCGTCGATGCAGGCGCGGGTGTGCGCGGAGAGCCCGGCCATCGCCTCCCACCAGGACGGCCGGCCCAGTTCCTCCGCCATCGTCAGCAACTGCTCGCGGCGTTTGCCGCGCACTCTCAGCGCCGCCAGCACCGCCGCGAGGTCCGGGCCGCCGATGCCGCGCTGCGCGGTCTCTATGCGGCTGATCTTCGCGATGCTCCAGCCGAGCTGTTCGGCGAGCACTCCCTGGGACATCCCTTTGTCTTTGCGCACCTTGCGGACCTCGGCCGCTAACGCTCGGGCACGGGGAGAGTTCGACATGAACGCCAGAATATGGGGCTGGGGCGGAAAAATCGTCGCTCGATCAGGTATTCGTGAACCACCCGAACACCGGCGCGCACGCGACGTCGGGTGCACCCGCGAGCGGTCCGGGCAACCCTCGCGGAGCAGTGCCGCGCTGCGCCGATCCGGTGAATGATGTTGCGGGGACCCGGAATCCGGGCCCCCGCTTCCCCCAGGTCATCCGACCCCCCGGATGCCTCGCGGCGTTCCCCCGTGCCGCTGCGATCAGGTTGGCACGACCGGCGGACCCGTTTCCAGCGAAACGGCGAACAATCCCGAGGAACATGTGGCGTGCAGTCGAGATCAGTTCCCGGGGATAGACTCGCCCCGGGGAGGGCCGTCAGTCGCCCAGCGCGCGCAGCGGTCGAATCACGCCATGGTGCGCCATGAGCGGGCGACACCGCACCTGTGGAAGGACGCATGCCGTTACCCGGATCCTCCGAGATCGCAGTGGCCGAAGGCGAGCAGCGGCGGGCACGGGCCCCGCAACCGCTGCTGGACACCACCCTGGACCAGCTGCGGACGCTGGTGGTGGTGCACGAGGCGGGCACCGCGCTGGCCGCGGCCCGATTGCTCGGGCGCGAGCAGTCCAGCGTGCAGAAGCAGCTGGACACGCTCAACCGCAACTTCCGGGAGCTGTGCGGGGAAGCGCTCGTGCTCAAGCAGGGCAGGGGCAAGGACGCGCTGTTCACCGCGACCGGTGAGGCGCTGGTCGAACGGGCGCGGGACACCCTCGACGACTGGCTGGAGGTCGTCACCGATTCCCGGCGGCGCGTCGGCGGCTCGCTGCGGGTGGGCACCACCCGGTTCACGCTCGGCTTCCTCACGCCCGCGGTGGAGCAGGTCGCGGCGGACTTCCGCGCCGACGGCGTCGACCTGAAGGTCGTGCACCTGCGGACCCGGAATCTGCTGGAAGCGTTGCGCGCCAACGAGGTCGACCTGGTCTGCGGCAGCACGCTCACCCACGTCGGCGCCGACCCGGACGGGCTCGACGTGCTGGAGTGGCGCCGCAGCGGGCTCACCCTGGTCACGAACCTCGATCGGCGGCTGGTGGCCGGGCCGGCGGTGCGGGCCGCGGCGCTGCCCCGGCTGCCGCTGGTCATCGCGGGCAGCGGGCTCGTCGCGGAGTTCCTGCGCGGGTGGTTCGGCGCGGACTACCGCAGCGCGCTGAACGTGGCGGGCGAGGTGGACGACGTGCGCTACGGCTTCGAACTGCTCAGCTCCGGGCTGTTGCACGGCTGCATGCTGGTCACCCGGGGCGTGGCGGAGGCGGCGATGGACGGGCGGCTGCCCGACGGTCGCGGCCTGCGCGCGCTGGACGTGCTCGGCGACCTCGAACCGAAGCTGGAGGTGCTGGTCGGCGCCTTCGCCCGCGGCGGCGAGCGCGAGCAGCACGACGGCGCGCACCCGCTGAACCGCCTGTGGGAAGCGCTGGCCCGGCAGCACTCGCAGTGGAACGAGAACCGGACCGTGCGCTCCACTGTGGACTGACCGGCCGAGCTGATCACTGGCCGAGGAGTTCGCCGAGTCGTCTCCGGGTGGCCACCGGCTCCTCACCGCGGGTGAGCCCGCGGCGGTGAAGGTGAAGCGCGTGAGCGAGCGGGCAACGGGATCCGCGACCGGGCGGCCGGTGCGCGCCCTGGTCGCGCTGGGCGACTCGACGACCCTCGGGATGGGGGATCGGCTGCCGGGCGGCGGGTGGCGCGGCTTCGCCCTGCTGCTCGCCGACGCGCTGGGCGGGCCCGGCCGGATCCGGTACGCCAACCTCGCCACCTCCGGCGCGCGGGTGCGCGACGTGCACGACGTGCAGCTGCCCGCCGCGCTGCGGCTGCGGCCCGACGCCGCCGTGCTGGTCGTCGGCATGAACGACACGTTGCGCTCCGACTTCGACCCGGTGCTGCTGCTGCGGCGGCTGGACGTGGTGATCGGTGAGCTGACCGCGGCGGGAGCGGTCGTGGTGACCGCGCGGTACCACGACCACGGGCGGGTGTTCCGGTTGCCCGCGCCGCTGCGCCGCGCGCTGCGCAAGCGGATCGATGAGGTGAACGCGGTGCTCGACGAGGTGGTCGCCCGCTACGGCGCGCAGTGCGTGGACCTGGACGCGCTGCCCGGCGCGTACGAGCTCGGCACCTGGTCGGTGGACCGGCTGCACCCCTCGGAGCTCGGGCACCGGCGGTTGGCGCGGGCCATGGCGCAGCGGCTGCTCGCCGCCGGGTACCGGGTGCCGGAACCGGTGAGCCTGCGGTGTTCCGGCGGCGCCCGGATCACGCCGTGGCACCACCTGGCCTGGCTGGTGTTCCGGGGTGTGCCGTGGCTGGTGCGGCGCGGATCCGACCTGCTGCCGCACGCGGCTGCGGTGGTGGTGCGGGAGATCGCCGAGTCGCGGCGCGAACGCCGGGTGCGGCGCGGCCTGCGGCCGGTCGAGCCGGTGCGGGCCGTGCCGTCGCGGCCCGAGGACGTGGTCGTGCGACCGGATGCCGGATAGCAGCTGCGCTCTCGGTCCGGCGTTCGTTGTCACGCACATGAGCATTCGGGGCGCTCGGTTCACTCGGACGGCCCAACCTGGAGCTCCGAAGAACGTGAATTGATTTCATTTTCGCTGGTGTTCGATTAGCGTCCGGCGTCGACGACGACGAGAGGACTCGCAGATGGCCGGGCAGCGAACCGTGGCGGCGCTCAGCGTCGGCGCCGTCCTCGGCGCCTTGATCGTGACCCCCTCCGCCGCCGCGGCTCCCGAGCAGGCGGCGCCGCTCACCGCGCCCGCGCCGGACGTGCCGCAGGTGCCGGACCACTGCGGCGGGCAGTGCCACCACATCCTTCCGCCGGGCCAGAACGGCAACGCCACGCTGGCCGAGCTAGCCGGGCACCTGCTGCTCGGCACGAAACCGCCGCACTCCGCCGACCAGACGGCGCCCTACGACGAGCTGGCCGCCGGGTACTCGAAGCTCACCACCGGCACCATCAACGAGTTCTTCAACGACAACTCCTTCGGCGTGCGACCCGACGACGTCGAGCGCACCTACAACCCGCGCGAAGACGTCACCGTGGTCCGGGACAAGACCGCCGGCATCCCGCACGTCTACGGCGACACCCGCGACGGCACCACCTTCGGCGCCGGCTACACGACGGCCGAGGACAAGCTGTTCCTGATGGACGTGCTGCGCCGAGCCGGTCGCGGCGAGGTCAGCTCCTTCGCCGGCGGCGCCCCCGCGAACCGCGAGCTGGAGCAGGACTTCTTCGCCACCTCGCCCTACACCGAGCGGGAGCTGGAGCAGCAGATCGAAACCGCCCGCAGCGCGGGCCCGCGCGGGGAGCAGGCCCTCGCCGACGCGAAGTCCTACGTGGACGGCATCAACACCTACATCCGCGAAGCCCACGACGGCCGCTACTTCCCCGGCGAATACGTGGCGACCGGGCACGTCGACCCCATCACCAACGCCGGGGAGATCGAGCCGTTCAAGCTCACCGACCTCGTCGTGCTCGCCTCGCTGGTGGGCGCGCAGTTCGGCGGTGGCGGCGGCAACGAGGTGCAGCAAGCGGTCGCGCGGATGTCGCTGCACGAGCGCTTCGGGCCCGAACGCGGCGAGCAGGTGTGGCGCACCTTCCGCGCCGAGAACGACCCCGAATCCATCCCCACCGTCCACGACGGTTCGTTCCCGTACGCGGTCTCCCCGGAGAACCCGCGAGGCGCGGCGATGCCCGATCCGGGCTCGGTCACCGAGCAGCAGCTCGTGTTCGACCCCACCGGCTCCGCCACCGAACCCGAGCAGGACGGCCAGCGCCAGACCCCGGTCGTGCGGCCGGAAGGCGCTCCCGGCCAGAACGACCCGGCCGCCCAAGCGGAAGCGCTGCGCGGCATGTTCGACGACGGCGTCGTCCCCGCCGACATGGCCGAACCGCGCGGCATGTCCAACGCGCTGCTCGTCTCCGGCGAGCACACCGACAGCGGCAACCCGATCGCCGTGTTCGGCCCGCAGACCGGCTACTTCGCCCCGCAGCTGCTGACCCTGCAGGAACTCCAAGGGCCGGGGATCTCGTCGAAGGGCGCCTCGTTCGCGGGCCTGAGCTTCTACACGCTGCTCGGCCGCGGCCAGGACTACTCGTGGAGCGCCACCACGGCCGCGCAGGACATCGTCGACACCTACGCCGTCGAACTGTGCTCACCCGACGGCGGACCCGTCACCAAGGACTCCGACCACTACCTGTTCCGCGGGGAATGCCTGCCGATGCAGCAGGTCGAACGGCAGAACTCCTGGGAACCCAATCTGGGCGACGACACCCCGGCCGGGTCCTACCGGCTGGTCTCGTTCCGCACCCGCTACGGCCCGGTGACGCACCGCGCCACCATCGACGGCAAGCCCGTCGCCTACAGCACCGTGCGCTCGACCTTCCAGCACGAGGTCGACTCGATCATCGGCTTCCAGCGCTTCAACGACCCCGCCGAGATCACCTCGCCGGAGGCGTTCCAGCGCGCCGCCGAAGACGTGAACTACACGTTCAACTGGTTCTACGCCGACTCCGAGCACATCGCGCACTTCAACTCCGGCGACAACGTGGTCCGCAACCCCGAGGTGGACCCGGCGATGCCCGTCGTCTCCGACCCCGAATTCGAATGGCAGGGCTGGAACCCCGACGGGAACACGGCCGACTACGCGCCGTTCGAGGAGCACCCGCGCACCATCGACCAGGACTACCTCGTCAGCTGGAACAACAAGCAGGCTCCCGGCACCAGCGGCGCCGACTGGAGCAAGGGAGCCGTGCAGCGCGGCGACCTGCTCGACTCCCGAGTCCGCGGGCTCGTCGCCGAAGGCGGCGTGGACCGGGTCGGGCTCACCCAGGCGATGGAGGAGGCCGCACTGGCCGACCTGCGCGCCGAGCGGGTGCTGCCGGACCTGCTGAAGGTGCTCGACAGCGCCCCGAACGACGACCCGGAGCTCACCGCGCGGATCGACCTGCTGCGCGACTGGCTCAACGACGGCGGACTGCGCACCGAGACCGAACCCGGCAGCCGCGAGTACGCCCACGCCGAGGCGATCGAGCTCATGGACGCGTGGTGGCCGCTGCTGGTGCGCGGCACCTTCGAACCCGCGGTCGGCGCGGACGCGTACCAGGCGCTGACCGCGGCCGAGCACATCAACGAATCGCCCTCCGGGTGGCAGAACGAGGAACCCGGCGAGCACGTCGGGCAGGCCCACCAGGGATCCGCGTTCCTGACCGGCTGGTACGGGCAGGTGTCGAAGAACCTGCGCGGCGCGCTCGGCGAGGACGTCCCCGGCGGATTCGGGCAGGGAGCTCCGGGGCCGGGGAACTCGTTGTGCGGCGACGGGAGCCTCGACGCCTGCCGCCAAGCGCTCGTCGACAGCCTCGCCGAGGCGGACGCGACACCGGCGGAGCAGACGTATCCGGGCGATGCGGACTGCGAGCCCGGCGACCAGTGGTGCGCCGACTCGATCATCCAGAACAAGATCGGCGGCATCGCCCACGACCCGATCAGCTGGCAGAACCGCCCCACCTACCAGCAAGTCGTCGAATTCCCATCCCACCGCTGACCCCGACAGCAGTGAACGGACCGTTCGCCCAACGGGTTTGGACGAACGGTCCGTTCACCCGGTTCTGAGGTGCGCCGAGCGCTCGGTGAGGCACGTGGTTCGGAGTGAACGGACCGTTTGCCCAACGGGATTGGTCGAACGGTCCGTTCACCCGGTTCTGAGGTGCGCCGAGCGCTCGGTGAGGCACGTGGTTCGGAGTGAACGGACCGTTCGCCCAACGGGATTGGTCGAACGGTCCGTTCACCTGGTTCGGCAGCGCGGTCGTCCGGGTGCGGACATGGGGTTGGAGTCAACGGGCCGTTTGCCCAACGGGGTTGGGCGAAGAGTCCGTTCACCCGAGCCGGAGGTGCGCCGAGAGTGCGGTGAGGCGCGTGGTTTCGGAGTCAACGGACCGTTCGTCCAAGGGGATTGGTCGAACGGTCCGTTCACTCGGTTCGGCAGTGCGGGCGAGCGGTGCGGATGGGGGTGGAGTCAACGGACCGTTCGCCCAACGGGATTGGGCGAACGGTCCGTTGACTTCGACGGTGGTGCCGGCCTGGCTCGGGGTGATCGCGCGGAGTGGTGGAAAAGCCGTTCGTGGCAAGGCATTCGGCGCAACCGGATCATGCGGTCGTGGTGTTCCCGGTCGGTGTTCGCGTGCACTAGTCTCGCGGCGGCAGAATCGACGACCTTGGGGGCACCTTGGCCACGTGGAACGACATTGCCGCATTTGTCCGATCCGAATACCGGGTCATCGAGGACACCGGCGACGAGATCCGAATCCTCATCGAATACGAGGACGACCGCAGCCAGGTCATCATGGTCTGCCGCGAAGTGCTGGACAAGCAGGAGGATTGGGTCCAGGTCGCCTCGGTGTGCGGGCTGGTCGCCGACGTCGACCTGCACCTGCTGCTCAAGGAGATCGGCGAGACCTCCGTGGTGTGCGGTGCCGTGATCATGGGCGAGCACGTGGTGCTGCGGCATTCGCTGCCGTTGCTGAATCTGGACATCAACGAGTTCCTCGACCCGCTGCAGTTGGTCGCCGACACCGCCGACCACTTGGAGGAGACGTTCTTCGGCGGCGACGGCTACTGATTCTCCTGGTCGCGCGTTCAACGGCGAACGCGCCGAGCCGGATCGATTCAACGGTGCAGGACTACCCGATGAGATGCGCCTGATCGTGTTCTGGTCCGGCCGGCATCTTGACTTCTCCGCCGCATTCCGTGGAAAACGGGAACATGGCCCGATTCCGCTCCTTTTCCGGATCGTCTCGCGCGCCGCTGGCACTGCTGCTGATCGTCGGAGCGGTGCTCGCCGGGTGCACCGCCACGCGTCCCGCCGCGCAACCGCGGGTTCCGGCGGGCAAACCGAACGTCGTCATGGTGATGACCGACGACCAGTGGCTCGACAGCATGCGGTTCATGCCGAACGTGCAGCGGATCCTCGGGCTCGGCGGGGTCACGTTCGACGAGTACTACGCGTCGTTCCCGCTGTGCTGCCCGTCCCGCTCGACTTTCCTCAGTGGACAGTTGGCGCACAACAACGGGGTGCGGCACAACGCGGCCCCGCTGGGCGGCTACGACATGCTCGACGAGGCGAACACGCTGCCCGTCTGGATGCAGCGCGCCGGCTACGCCACCTCGCACATCGGCAAGTACCCCAACGGCTACGGCAAGACCGACGAGACGCACGTGCCGCCGGGCTGGGACGAATGGCGCGGATCGGTGGACCCGACCACCTACGACATGTACGGCTACCGGCTCAACGAGAACGGGACGATGCGCACCTACGGAGACCCGTGGGTGCAGGACCCGGCGCTGTACCAGACCGACGTGTACCGGGACAAGGGGATCGACTTCATCAACCGGCGGTCCGCCGCAGGTGAGCCGTTCTTCCTCAGCTTGGCCTTCCTCGCCCCGCACGGGGAGAACGTGCACGGCGCGCCCACCAACGGCGACTTCTTCCGCGTGGGCCGCGGACCGCGTCCGGCGTTGCGGCACCAGGGCGCGTTCTCCGAGGAGCAGGTGCCGATCGACCCGTCCTACGGCGAGGCGGACATGAGCGACAAGCCGCGGTTCCTGCAGGAATACCCGTCGATCGCGGTGAACACCGATACCGAGATCACCGAGAGCTACCGGCTCCGGCTGGAGTCGCTGCTCGCGGTGGACGAGGCGGTGCAGCGGCTCGTCGACGCGCTGCGCGCGAACGGGCAGCTGGAGAACACCTATCTGCTGTTCGCCTCGGACAACGGGTTCTTCTTCGGCCAGCACCGGGTGCCGACGGGCAAGTTCCTGCCGCACGAGGCCGCCGCGCACGTGCCGTTGCTGATCCGAGGTCCGGGCCTCGCGGCGGGCACGCACGCGCGGGAGCTGAGCACGAACACCGACCTCACCGCGACCATCGCCGACATCGGGCAGGCGGAACCGACGCTCGCGCTGGACGGGCGGTCGCTGCTGCCGTTCGCGCAGGACCCGCGGCTGCGCACCGGCAGGCCGCTGCTGCACGAGGCGGGGGAGGGCGCGTTCCACACTCCGGTGCGGCCGGGCGGACCGGGCGGTTCCGGGGCGCCCGCGGAGGACGTGTCCGTCGGGCTCGCGGCGGGAGCGGGTGACCTGGACCAGGACGGCACGGCCTCGCCCGGTCCGGGCAAGCCGCGCGACGATCACAGCCAGGTGCTCGACGCGGCCTACGAGGCGATCCGCACCGAGCGCTACCTCTACGTCCGCTACGTCAGCGGGGCCCACGAGCTCTACGACCTCGCGATCGACCCGCACGAGCTGGCTTCGAAGCACGACGACGCCCGCTACGCCGAGGTGCGCGCGTTCCTCGACGGGCGCCTCGACGAGCTGCAGGATTGCCGCGGCGAAGCCTGCGGCGACCCGATCCCCCCGGCCCCGCAACCGAGCTGACCCGAACCACCGCGCACCGTGCTCACCTGACCGGACCTCACCCACCCAACTGCCGCAATTTCGCGAGAAATCGCACGACGGGACCAAGGAAACCGCAGTTCACGGCTCCGGAGGTGAACGATTTCTCGCGAAATTGCGGGGGCCTCGCCACCGGGGAGCACCAGTCGGGGGACCGTGGTTCGGGGAGTCGTCCAGCGGCGTGGCCAGGTGGGTGCGACGGCACCCACCTGGGCCGCGAGGTCAGTTCGGCTTGACCATCGGGAACAGGATGGTGTCCCGGATGCCCCTGCCGGTGAACGCCATCAGCATCCGGTCGATCCCGATGCCCACACCGCCGGTGGGCGGCATGCCGTATTCGAGGGCGCGCAGGAAGTCCTCGTCGAGCTGCATGGCCTCGGCGTCGCCGCCCGCGGCCATCAGCGACTGCTCGGTGAGCCTGCGCCGCTGCTCCACCGGGTCGACGAGCTCGGAGAACCCGGTGCCGAGCTCCATGCCGAACCCGATCAGGTCCCACTTTTCGGTCAGCAGCGGATCGTCCCGGTGCTGCCGGGTGAGCGGGCTCGTCTCCAGCGGGAAGTCCCGGACGAACGTGGGAACCACCAGCGTGTGCTCGACGAGCTCCTCGAACAGGTGCTCCACCAGCTTGCCCGGACCCCACGACGGGTCCCACGCGATCTCCTTCGCGTCGGCCAGCTCGCGCAGCGCCTCGACGGGCGTGCGCGGGGTGATCTCGGTGCCGAGCGCTTCGCCGACGGAGCCGTAGAGCGTGATCGACGGCCACTCGCCGCCCAGGTCGATGTCCCCGTGCTCGGGGTGGCGCACCACGAAGTCGCCGAACACGGCCTTGGCGGCCTGCCGGAAGAGTTCTGCGGTGAGCTCGGCGGCCGTGTCGTAGTCGCCGTAGGCCTCGTAGAACTCCAGCATCGTGAACTCGGGGTTGTGCGTGGAGTCCGCGCCCTCGTTGCGGAAGTTGCGATTGATCTCGAAGACCTTCTCCACGCCGCCGACGACGAGCCGCTTCAGGTACAGCTCGGGCGCGATGCGCAGGTACAGGTCGAGGTCGTAGGCGTTGATGTGCGTGGTGAACGGCCGGGCCGTGGCGCCGCCGTGCACCTGCTGCAGCATCGGGGTCTCGACTTCGAGGTAGTCGCGGTCGAGCAGCACCGAGCGCAGCGCCTGCACCGCCTTGCCGCGCTGCTGCACCAGCTGCCGCGCCTCGGGGTTGACGATCAGGTCGACGTAGCGCTGCCGCACCCGCGCCTCGGGATCGGTGAGCCCCTTGTGCTTCTCCGGCAGCGGGCGCAGGCACTTCGAGGTCAGCGCCCACTCGTCGGCCATGATCGAGAGCTCGCCGCGCTTGGAGGTGATCACCTCACCGGTGATGCCGACGTGGTCCCCGAGGTCGATCTCGGCCTTCCACGCGTCCAGCGACTCGGCGCCGACCTTGTCCAGCGCGAGCATGATCTGGATGGAGCCGCTGTCGTCGCGGATGGTGGCGAAGCACAGCTTGCCGCCGGTGCGGTACAGCATCACCCGGCCGGTGACCGACACGCGGTCCCCGGTGGCCACGTCGGGTTCGAGCCCGTCGTGCTCCTCGCGGACGGGACCGATCGAGGTGGTGCGCGGATAGCCGACCGGGTAGGGGTCGACTCCGTTCTCCCGCAGCCGGTCCAGCTTCTCCCGCCGGATGCGCATCTGCTCCGGGAGGTCCTCGTGATTCTCGTCCACCGCTTCACTCACGCGGCCATGGTATCGGCCCAGCTCATCAGCCTGGCCGGGGTGTCGGTCCCGCGTCGGCGGCGCTGCTCGGGGCGCGTCGCCGGCGAGCACGTCCGGTCGCTCAAGGCTTCCGGGCGATGCCGCCGAATTCCCAGATCTTTCCCTCCAGCTCCGGGCGGGACGGGATCTCGTGGTCGAACGGCGAGTCCACCGGCCGCTGCTCGGCGTCGGGCCGCCACCGCGTGATGTCGACCAGTCCGGGCGCCACGACGTCGAGCCCGTCGAAGTAGGCGGTGACCTCCGCCTCGCTGCGGACGCGGCCCCACGTGGTCTGCTCCGTCATGAAGCGGGTGAGGAAGTCGGCGGCGCCCGCGTCGTCGCTGACCAGGTGCGACATCATCAGGTGGCTGCCGCGGGGGACCGTGTCGAGCATGGCGGCGACGGCCCGGTCCGGTCGCGCCTCGTCGGGCAGGCAGTGCAGCACCGACACGTAGAGCACCGCCACCGGTTCGTCGAAGTCGATGAGCCGCCGCGTCGCCGGGTCTTCCAGCACCGCGCCGGGCCGCGCCATGTCGGCCTGGATGACCGTGGTCCGCTGGTCCTCCGACAGCAGCGCCCGGCCGTGCGCGAGCACCACGGGATCGTTGTCGACGTAGACGACCCGGCCTTCCGGGTTCTCCCGCTGCGCCACCTGGTGCACGTTGAGCTGCGTGGGCAGGCCGCTGCCGAAGTCGATGAACTGCCGGATCCCCGCCTCGCGGGCCAGGTACCGGACCCCGCGGCCGAGGAAGGCCCGGTTGGCGCGCGCCGTGGCGACGATGTCCGGCACGCCGTCGAGCATCGCGTGCGTCGCCTCGCGGTCGACGCGGAAGTTGTCCTTGCCGCCGACCGCGTAGTCGTAGATCCGGGCCACGCTGGGCACCGAGGTGTCCACCTCGGGCGGCACCGGGCGGGAGCTCGCCGGGGCGGGGAGCTGATCGTCGGTCATCTTCGTCGGGGCTCCTCGGTACGGGGGCGGCGATCGTGATGATCTTGAGGAAGCGTAGCGCCGCCCGCTGTCGCGGGACGAGCGTTCCGGTGCGGTGAGGGCGAAATCGGCCACCGGGCGCAGCGTCGGCTCGTCACCCGGCTGATCGCCCGCTGCGGTATCCGGCGCATCGGCGGGACGTTCCCGCGAGGTCCGCTTCCAGGATTTATCCACGTGGGGTAACTTTTATTCAGATGGATAAATCAAGGAGGCGGCGTGGAACGCTCGATCACGAGCACGGCCCGGCGGGAACAGATCGTGCGGGCGGCGATCGACACGATCGCCGAAGTGGGTTACGCGCGTGCCTCGTTCGCGCGCATCACCGAACGCGCCGGGCTGAGCAGCCCGCGGATGATCTCCTACCACTTCGCCGGCAAGGACGACTTGATCCGGCAGATCGCGCACGACGTCTTCGACGCGGGCGCCCGCTACATCCACGAACGCACCGAGCGGGAGAGCACCGCCACCGGCCGGTTGCGGGCCTACCTGCAGGCCAACCTCCGCTTCCTGCGGGACCACCCGCGCGACCTGGTGGCGCTGGCGGAGATCGGGCCGCACCTGCGCACCGGGGCCGGCGAGCCGCACACCTCGTCGAGCACGCAGGAGTTCAGCGTGCGCAGCCTGGAAGAGATGCTCGCGAACGGAGTGAGCTCCGGGGAGTTCCGCGAGTTCGACCCGCGGGCGATGGCCGTGCTGATCCGCAGCGCCGTCGACGCCGCCGCCCAACGGCTGCGCGACGATCCGGGGTTCGACTTCGACGGCTACACCCGCGAAGTCGTCGACGCCTTCACCCGCGCCACCGAACAGGATTGATCCGTCCATGGGGGAGAACACGATGCGACGACGACCGTGGATCGGGTTGCTGACCGGCGCGATGCTGTACGAGTTCATCGGGCCGCTGATCGTCTTCTACGGAGCCCGCGCGCTCGGTGTCGACCAGCTGGTGGCGCTGCTGCTCGGCTCCGCGTTGTCGCTGGCGGGGGCCGTGCAGCAGATCCGCGTCGAGCGGCGGCTCAGCGGAGTGACGATCTTCGTGCTCGCCACGATGCTGCTGACGGTGGGGATGTCGTTCGTGGCGGGCAGCCCCCGGGTGCTGCTGGTTCGCGACGCCTGGGGCACGGCCGCGCTCGGGCTGTGGTTGCTGATCACGTTGTTCCTCCGGCGGCCGTTCCTCTACGAAGGCACCCGGCTCGTGTCCGATCGCGAACAGCGCGAGGCCTGGGCGGCGAGCTGGGCGAGTTCCGCTCCGCTGCGGCGGTTGCTGCGGGCGGGCACCGCGATCTGCGGATGCGCGTTCCTCGTCGACGCCGCGCTGCGGGTGCTGATGGCGATCTACCTGCCGATCGACGTGGTGCCGCTGCTGGACGACGTGCTGCTGGTGGTCACATTGCTGGCGCTGGTCGTAGCGCTGCGGAAGGGCGGGCGTGCCTACCTGCGCGGGCGCGGGCTCCGGCTCGACGGCCCGGAACTCGTCCCGCATCCGCCGGCATGACGACGCCACGGCAGGAGTGAACGGACCGTTCGTCCAACGGGACGGGACGAACGGTCCGTTCACTCCAGGAGACCCCGGCCGTTCTCAGGAAGTCGGAGTCGTTTCGCCGCGGTAGCCGAGCTTGCCGCGCGTCGCGACGATCAGCACCAGGCCCACCGTTCCCCAGGCGATCAGCTGGATGTGCGTCGAGTCCTGGCTCGGATCGACCCCGGGGAACATCTCCGTCCACGCCACGGAGAAGAAGTTGTTCACCCCGACGTGCAAGATCATGGCCAGCGGCAGGCTCTCGCCGGTGCGGTTGAACACCCACGTGATCACGAAGCTGAACACGACGGCCGCCAGCACGAACTCGACCGGCTGCGTCCAGTGGACGTGCGGATACCCGGCCCAGTCGGTGAGGAACAGCGGCAGGTGCCACGCGCCCCACAGCACCCCGAGGATCACGGTGCCCAGCAGCGGGCCGAACCGCGGCTGAATTCGGGGCAGCGCGAAGTCCCGCCAACCCGGCTCCTCGGCCAGACCGGTCGTGAGCAGCTGGAACACCAGGGCGGGCAGGTACGCCGCGAGCACCCACATCGGCGGTGCCTGGACCTGCCAGCCGGAGAACGGCAGGCTCACCGCGCTCAGCAGCAGCGGCACGCCGACGATCAGCGACACGTACCAGCGCCAGTTCACGTTCCACCGGAACAGCCTGCCCACCCAGTGGCGCACCCCGTCCCGGCCATCGCTGAGGGCCGTGACCAGGAACGCGGCCGCGATCGGGCCGAGGTAGGCGCCGGGCAGCAGCGCCAGCAGCTGCGGGCTGCCGAGGACCTCGGGGAAGCGGAAGCCCACCAACCCCATGCCCTGCTCGGACAAGACGTAGGGGATCCACGCGACCCAGCTGAGCCCGAAGGCGAGGGTGAAGAAGCTGACCAGCGGGTTCCGCGCGATGAGGCCGCGGATGCCCGGGCGGGCGCGGCGCTGCTCGTCGTTCGCCGGGGTGTGGATGACCACGACGGTTCCTTCCTGCGAGAGGTGCGTCGCCCCGGACCGGGACGACGAATGTCCGTGTGCGGACCGCGATCGTGCTCCGGCGCGGGAGGACGTTCGCGCCGAGCGGTGAGGGGAATCCCCGGCCGCACGCATCGCCCGGCCGGTCCGACGAATTCGAGATTAGGGAGATTCCCGTTGCGCCACAGCGGTTCCCGCTCCCCGAACCGCGGTGTAGCCAGCTACACCCCCGGCGGGGCGCCGAGTAGAGTTCCGCGGTGTCGTCGCACGTCACGGCGGCCGCACACGGGGGCAGGATGACAACGGCGATCACGCGCAGCGGGCGGGCCACCGCGGTACTGCTCGACGGACTGCGCACGGCGCTGCCCGCGGCGTTCGGCGCCACGCTGGTGCCGTTGCTGCTGCTCCTGCTGCCGCTGGCCCCGGAAGTCGTGCGACCGGTGCGCGCACTGGCCGACCTGGAACGCGAGCGGGTCGGCAGGGTGCTCGGACACCGGATCCCGGCGCCGTACCAGGTGCCGCGAGGCGGGTGGTGGCGCCGATTCCGGATCGTGGCGCGCGATCCGGCGACGTGGCGGGACCTGGTGTGGCTGGTCTCCTACGGGGCGCTCAGCGGCCTCGTCGCCGTGTTCGTGATCGCGCTGCCGCCCGCCGTCGGGTACAGCCTGACGATGCCCGCGTGGTGGTGGCTGCTGCCGCCGGGCGCGGTCACCGCGTTCGTCGAAGTGCGCAGCTGGCCGCAGGCCTTGACGCTGCCGTTCCTGCAGGCCGCCTGCTACGCGGCCCTGTACCTCTGGGGCCTGCCGCCCGCGGTGCGCGGCCTCACCCTGCTGTCCGGCTCGTTGCTGCGCCCAACCGACCGGGCCCGGCTCGCCGCCCGGGTCGAACGGCTCACCGAGACGCGCACCGACGCAGTCGAATCGCACGGCGCCGAACTGCGCCGCATCGAACGCGACCTGCACGACGGCGTCCAAGCCCAGCTGGTCGCCGTCTCCGTCCGGCTCGGCCTGGCCGAGCGTGCCTTCACCGCCGACCCGGACGCCGCCCGCGCGATGCTGCGGGAAGCTCGGGAGGGCATCGAGGATTCGCTGGGCGGGCTGCGCGGGCTCATCCGCGGCATCTACCCGCCGATCCTCGCCGACCGCGGCCTCGGCGGCGCCGTGCACGCGCTCGCCGACGGCCGCAGCATCCCGGTGGCGGTCCGGCTGCCCGAGGTGCTGGCGCGGCCACCGGCACCGGTCGAAGCCGCCGCGTACTTCGTCGTCGCCGAATCGCTCACCAACATGACCAAGCACAGCACCGCCCGGCACGCCGAAGTGACCATCGACGAGGACGGCGACAGCCTGCGCGTCGTCATCCGCGACGACGGCCGCGGCGGCGCCGACCCGGACGGCGGCACCGGCCTGCTCGGCATCCGCCGCCGAGTGGCCGCGCTCGACGGCACCGCCCGCATCGACAGCCCGGCGGGCGGCGGAACCACGATCGAGGTGCGGCTGCCGTGCGCGTAGTGATCGCCGAGGACAACGCGCTGCTGCGCGAAGGCATCGGCCTGCTGCTGAGATCAGCGGGCCACGAGATCGTCGGCACCGCCACCAGCGGCCCCGAGATCGTGCCGACCCTGCTCGAACACCGCCCCGACATCGCCGTGCTCGACGTGCGGATGCCGCCCGACTACCGGGACGAGGGCCTGCGCGCGGCCATCGCGATCCGCGAACACCTGCCCCGGCTCCCCGTGCTGGTGCTCTCGCAGTACGTGGAGCGCGCCTACGCCGCCGAACTGCTCGGCTCCGGCGCGAGCGGCATCGGCTACCTGCTCAAAGACCGGGTGGGCCGCGTCGAGGAGTTCCTCGACGCGCTCGACCGGGTCGCCGCCGGCGGCACCGCGCTCGACCCGGACGTGGTCTCGCAGCTGATGAACCGGCGCTCCCCGCTGGACGTGCTCACCGCCCGCGAACGCGAAGTGCTGCACCTGATGGCGCAAGGCCACGACAACCTCACCATCGCCGCCTCGCTGGTCGTGACCGAGCGGGCGGTGACGAAGCACATCGGCAACATCTTCCGCAAACTCGGCCTCCCCGCAGGCGACACCGGCCACCGGCGAGTCCTAGCGGTCCTGACCTACGTGAACGCCTGACCCCGCCCCGCCACCGCGGCCCGGAGTGAACGGCCCGTCCGTCCAACGGGATCGGTCGAACGGTCCGTTCACCCAGGTACGGCGGGTTCGGTTTCGGAGTGAGCGGACCGTTCGTCCAACGGGATTGGTCGAACGGTCCGTTCACCAACTCCGGGTGCCGCTGCGCGTCGCCTGGGGCGGGTTCGGTTTCCGAGTGAGCGGACCGTTTGCCCAACGGGATTGGTCGAACGGTCCGTTCACCAACTCCGGGTGCCGCTGCGCGTCGCCTGGGGCGGGTTCGGTTTCCGAGTGAGCGGACCGTTTGCCCAACGGGATTGGACGGACGGTCCGTTCACTCATCTCCAGATGCCGCGCCGTGCTTCGGGCGCTGCGGGAGCGTTCCGGGTGAACGGACCGTTCGTCCAACGGGATCAGACGGACGGTCCGTTCACTCCGGTGGGGTCAGCGCCGTTGGGGGTGCTGCGGTGCCGGCAGGGTGCGGTGGATCGCCGTGAACAGGGACACCAGGCCGATGGTCAGCAGGGTGTGGCCGAGCCCCGAGATGCCGGCGAGCGCGGCGCCGGTCGGCTCGCCGAGCACGGTCATGGTGCCGTTGACCGCCATGCCGCCGACGGTGATCAGCATCCCGGCGTTGTAGGTCCAGAAGAACCAGCCGAACCACCTGCTGCGGGACAGCCCGGCGACCCGCTCGAACAGCAGCACCAGCAGGAACACCAGCGTGCCGAGCACGAGCAGGTGGGTGTGCAGCACCGAGAGCTGCGTGTCACCGACGAATTCCTGCGCTTTGGTCAGCTCGCGGAAGTACACCCCGGCCAGCAGGCCGAGCACCGTGTAGATCACCGCGGCGAAGTAGCTCTTCCTCATGGTCGTGTCCTGTCAGTTCGCCGCGGGGACGCGGACCCGGCCGTCGAGGACCTCGGCGACCTGGTCCACCCCGCTGAGGTGGGTGGTGTCGTGGGTGACCAGCACGGTCGCGGTGGCGCGGCGGTGGGTCAGCGTGGTGATCAGGTCGATCACGGCGGCTCCGCGTTCGTGGTCGAGCGCGCTGGTCGGCTCGTCGACGAGCAGCACCGCCGGGTCGTTCATGAGCGCGCGGGCGATGTTGATGCGCTGCCGCTGCCCACCGGAGAGCTGGTGCGGCCTGCGGTCCTTCTTGTCGGACAGGCCCACCGCGTCCAGCAGTTCCACCGCGCGGTCCCGCGCGTCCCGCGCCGAGCGCCCGTCGAGGTGCGCCATGACCTGCAACTGCTCGGCCGCGGTCAGCGACGCGATGAGGTTCGGCTGCTGGAAGATGATGCCGATCTTCTCCCGCCGCACCGCGGTCATCTGCGCCTGGTTCATGCCGGTGACGGTGGTGCCGTCCACGACGACCCGGCCGGAGTCGGGGGTGACGAGCGCGGCGGCGACGGCGAGCAGGCTGGACTTGCCCGAACCGGACGGACCGATCACGGCGGTCACCGAACCGGCGGGCACGTCCAGGTCGGCGTGGTCCACGGCGGTGAGCCGGGAATCGCCGTCGGGGTAGGTGAGGGTGATGTCGCGCAACTGCAAACTCATGACTGGCTCCTGGCTCGGGTGATCAGCGGGTGGACAGGGCGGTCAGCGGATCGACCGCGGTGATACGCCGGACCGACAGCGCCGCGCCGAGCGCGCCGAGCACGATCATCACGGCGGCGGGCAGCAGCACGGTGCCGACTTCCAGCACGAACGGGACGGTGCCCACGGCGACCGCGCCGATCGCGGCGGCGATGCCGGTGCCGATGGCGGTGCCGCCGACGAGCAGCACGACGGCTTGTCCGAGGGCGTCGCGCAGCAGGTAGCGGGTGGTGGCGCCGAGGGCCTTGAGCACCGCGATGTCCCCGCTGCGCTGGATGGTCCACACGGTGAAGAAGGCGCCGATGACCAGCGCGGAGATCGCGAACAGGAAGGCCTGCATCAGTTGCAGCGACCCGTTCTCCGAGCTGTACGAGCTGATCGCCGACAGCGCGCCGGACGTGGTGGTGGTGCTGGTGCGCAGCTGCGCGTCGGCCGTGGCGAGGTCGGCGCCGTCGTCGCTGTTGAGCGCGATCACGGTCGCCTTCTGCTCGGTTCCGGGCGAGAGCCGCTGCCAGTCGGCGAGGCTCGTCCACACGACGGGGTTGTGGCTGTAGGAGGCGTCGCCGGACACGGCGGTCACGCGCATGTCCTGCCCGGACACGGTGATGGAGTCCCCGCTGCCGACGTTGAGGTCGTCGGCCGCTCCTTCGGAGAGCACGACCTCGCCGGGGCCGACGTTCCCGCCTTCGGGCACCAGGGCGGAACCCCGCTCGACGCCGAAGGTGGCCAGGGCGGTGCTGTTCGTGCCGGACTGCGCCTTGGCGGTGGCGATGCCCAGCGGGTCCGCGCCGTGCACGCCGGGCACGTCGCGCCACTGGCGCCACTGCTGCTGGTCCACTTCGGACTCGGTGAAGGTCGGCTCCTGGCCTTCCGACGGCGCGGAGAACACCACGTGGTCGGCGGGCAGGTCGGTGATGGCCGAGGTGCTCTCCCGGCCCAGGCCCGCGGTGAGGCCGGACAGCAGTCCGACGAGCAGGGTCATCAGGATGATGACGGTCCCCATCAGGGCGAACCGCCCCTTCGCGAACCGGAGATCTCTGGTGGCGACGAACACGGTCGAGTGCCTTTCTCTCACGTTCCGGCCGGGTTCCTGCCCGGCACGGCATCAACACTCGTCCGGCAAGCGCTTCGGAACATCGCGCCGCGGATCGGCTCCGCGGTGTCGAAAGGTGCGGGCGCGAATCAACCTTTCGATCGATGCACCGCCCTGACCAGGACGTAGCCTGGAAAAACCGTGGACCCCTTGACGCTCACCCGACCGCTGCGCGCGTTGCGCCTGTGCCTGCATCTGCTGATGGCGGGGCTGCTCGTGCTGGCCGCGGTGCACGCCGTGACCAACGAGCTACCGCGTCCCGCAGCGGTGATCGCCGCGGCCACCGTGCTGGCCGCCGTGTACGCGGCGGGCCCGCTGCTGCCTCGGGTGAGCCGGTCGAAGTGGGCCGCGGCGGCGTGGCTCGGCGTGCTCGGCGCGGTGTGGCTGGTGCTGCTGTGGCTCACCCCGGACGGCGTGTGGCTGGCGTTCCCGCTGTTCTTCCTGCAGCTGCACCTGCTGCCGGACCGTTCGGGGCTGCCGGTGGTGCTGGTCACGACGGTGTTCGCGATCGCCGGTTTCGCCTGGCACCAGGGCGGTTTCACCCCGGCGGCGGCCCTCGGTCCCGCACTCGGCGCGGCCGTCGCCGTGGCCGTCGTGCTCGGCTACCAGGCCCTGTACCGGGAGAGCGAGCAGCGCCGCGAGTTGATCGAGGAGCTCACCGCGGCCCGCCACGACCTCGCCGTGGCCGAGCGCTCCGCGGGCGTGCTCGCGGAGCGGGAGCGGCTGGCCAAGGAGATCCACGACACCCTCGCGCAGGGCCTCTCCAGCATCCAGCTGCTGCTGCGCGCCGCCGAGCGCGCCCTGCCCGAGCAGCCCGACCTGGCCGCGGACCACGTGCTGCGGGCGCGCGGGGAGGCGCAGGACAACTTGGCGGAGGCCCGGCGCTTCGTGCACGCCCTGACCCCGCCCGACCTGGAAGGCGGGTCGCTGCCGGCGGCGCTGGAACGGTTGTGCGCCACCACCTCGGCCCACTCGGGGGCCGCGGTCCGGTTCCACCTGGACGGCGAACCGGCCGCGATCCCCACCCCGTTCGAGGTGGCGCTGCTGCGGATCGCGCAGTCCGCGCTGGCCAACACCGTCCGGCACGCGCGAGCGGCGGCGGCGGAGATGACGCTGACCTACATGGACACCCGGGTCGCGCTCGACCTGGTCGACGACGGCATCGGGTTCGACCCGGCGGCGGAGTCCGGTGCCGGGCGCATCGACGGCGGCTTCGGTCTGGCCGCGATGCGGGCGCGGGCCCGCGCGCTCGGTGGCACGTTGAGCGTGGAGTCCTCGCCGGGGCAGGGCACCGCGCTCGCGGTGAGCTTCCCGCGCAGGCCCGTGACGGAAGGGGACGCGTGATGAGCGGGATCATCCGGTTGCTGCTCGCCGACGACCACCCGGTGGTGCGCACCGGCCTGCGTGCCGTGCTCGACACCGAACCGGACTTCGAGGTCGTCGCCGAGGCCGTCAGCGCCGAACGCGCCGTCGAACTCGCCGGCACCGAACAGGTCGACCTGGTGCTGATGGACCTCCAGTTCGGCGCGGGCATGCACGGCTCGGACGCGACGGCCGCGATCACCGCGCTGCCGGACGCGCCCCGCGTGCTGGTGCTGACCACCTACGACACCGACGCCGACATCCTCGCCGCCGTCGAAGCGGGCGCCACCGGCTACCTGCTCAAGGACGCGCCCCCGGAGGAGTTGGCGGCGGCCGTGCGCACCGCCGCCGCGGGCCAGTCCGCGCTGGCGCCGACCATCGCGCACCGCTTGATGGATCGGATGCGCACGCCCGGCACCGCGCTGAGCCGCCGCGAAACGGAAGTGCTGGAGCTCGTCGCGGACGGCCTGTCGAACCAGCGGATCAGCAAGCAGCTGTTCCTCAGCCAGGCCACGGTGAAGTCCCACCTGGTGCACATCTACGGCAAGCTCGGCGTGGACTCCCGCACCGCGGCGGTGGCCGTGGCCGTCGACCGCGGCCTCATCCGCCGGTAGCGCGCCGCCCGCGTCACGAGGTGGGCGCGATGACGGTCAGCAGCACGACGGCGTCGCTGACCGCGGCGAGGCCGTGCCGCTCGCGTGGCAGCGTGAGGTGATCACCTTCCGCCGCCGCGAGGGAATCGGACTCGGTGGTGAGCCGGACCGAACCCTGCAGCACCTGCAACGTGGCTTCGCCGGGGCTTTCGTGGTCGGCGAGCGCGCTGCCCGCGGTGAGCGCGAGCAGCACCTGCCGCAACGCGTGCTCCGATCCACCGTGGACGGTGCTGGTGGCCCGTCCGGCGCGGGACCGCCGGGCGGCCGAGAGCCGTTCGGCGGCGAGTTCGGTGAGCGAGGTCGTGGCCAACGGTTTCTCCTTCAGGACGTGAGCAGCAGGACGCCGCCGGTCAGCAGCGCGACCAGCTTGCCGAACTCCAGGGCGACGTAGGCGAGGTGGGCGGGCGAGCGCGGCGGCTCCTGCCCGGCGAGCACGGCGCGCGTGCGCCGGCCCAGCACGGGCCGCACAAGCAGCAGCTGCGCCGCCAGCGCCGCCACGGCGACTCCCGACGCGATCCCGGCGGCGACCGGCGGCGTCCGCGCGGCGAAGCCGCTCAGCAGGACCAGCGCGAACACGAGCTCGACGGCGTTGAGCGCGCGGAACACCAACCGCCCGATGCCCAGTCCGATCGGCACCGTCACGCCGGGCGCGCGGAACTTCAGCGGGGCCTCCACGAACGAGATCGCGAGCACCATGCCGATCCAGGTGAAGGTCACGGCCACCGCGACCGCCCACGCGGTCAACCCCGCTCCTCTGGGGCGAGGTGCGCCACGCACAGGTCGGGTTCCACGAACGCGTCGAGCCGGTCGACGGTCACGGGGGCGCCCATCGCCGCGGTGACGCCCTGCATGAGCCCGAGGTGCACTTGGCACACGACCTGCCGATGCTGCTCGGCGAGTTCGAGGAAGGGGCAGTGCCGCAGCCCGATCTCCGCACCCTCCGCGCGCGGCTCCGGCCGGAACCCGAGTTCGTCGAGCAACCCGGTCAGGTGCTCGACGGCGTCCCGTCGGCTGGGGCGGGGGGTGTCACCGGCCAGCCGTGCGCCCCAGCGCCGCCCGGCCTCACCCGCGCTGCGCACCGGATCGGGGGCCTGCGCGACCTCGTCGACGAGGATGCCCGCGAGCAGCCGGTACTCGCGCGGCCCGGCCGGGTCCATGCCCGGTTTGGCCCGGAACAGCAGCGGCGGCCTGCCCGGGCCGGAGCGCCGCGCGTCGACGCGTTCGACCTGCCCGGCGCCGACCAGGGCGTCCAAGTGGAACCGGACCGTGTTCGGGTGCACCTGGAGCCGCCGCGCGAGCGCGGTGATGTCCCACGTCGCGCGGGATTCCCGCAGCAGCGCCAGCACTTCCCGCCGCCGCCCGGACGGTGCCGGGGTCGAGTTCCCGCCCATGACGATCTCCTCGCGTGGTGGCCGTGAGCGCGCGCCGGGGAGGCGCCCTGGCTTCGCCGTCGATCCTGGTCGTAGAGTTTATACAATCGATCGTTGTGGAAACAGGTCCAGGAGGCCTCATGCCCGAGCAGGAGCTCGACGTCCGCGAGCTGCCGAAGCCGCAGAAGCACCCCGCGATCTTCGGCGCCTTCACCGCGCTCGCCCCGGGTGAGGCGTTCGTCCTGATCAACGACCACGACCCGAGGCCCCTGCGCGGCGAGTTCGACGCGGACTTCCCCGGCGGCTTCAGCTGGGAGTACGTCGCCGAAGGGCCGCGGGAGTGGCGCGTGCGCATCGGCAGGCTGCACTCGACGCCGCTGCCCCGGATCCTCTGCGACACCGGCGAACTGGGCGGTGACCCCGACGCGGCGGGTGCGGTGTGGGCGCTGCCGGTCCGCGAGCGCGACCTGGACTCCAACGTCATCCAGCTGCCCGCGGGCGAGAAGATCGACGCGCACGCCGGGCCCGACCTGGACGTGCTGATCCACGTGCTGCACGGAACGGGAACGCTGCGCACCGAAGGCGGCGACGTCGACCTCGCCCCCGGAGCGCTGCTCTGGCTGCCGAAGCGCTCCCGCCGCGAGTTCCTCGCCGGGGAGTCCGGGCTCCGCTACCTGACGGTCCACCAGCGCCGCAAAGCCCTCACCATCGAAGGCCTCACCCACTCCGACCGCTGATCCGGACGCGCGGTCCGCGGGCGAGCCCAGAAGTGGTCGCCTGCCCCGGATCGGCGGTGAACGAGTGAGCGCCGTTCGACGGTGCGGAGGCGGAACGAGACGACGCCGAGCGTCGACATCGGTGAGGCCGGCGGGACTCGAACCCGCACTGGCTAGGACCTAAACCTAGTGCCTCTGCCAATTGGGCTACGGCCCCCAGTGCGGACCAGCCTAACGGGTGGTGATGTCCGTTGTGTCCCCGGCCGGGTGGTTCGGTGCGCGATGCGTGCCTCGACTCAGGGAATGGTCGGTGGGTCCCGGCGGAGCGTGTGATCTACGGTGTCACCAGCCAGGTGAACATGGAGGAGGACGGCGTGGCTCGTGATCCGGACGCCATTCAGCGCGACATCGAGAAAGCTCGTGACTCGCTGGCCGTGACACTGGACGAGTTGAGCACCAAGGCGGACCCGAAGCGGTTCGTGGAGTCCGGTAAGGCCAGCGTGCAGGACAAGTTGAACGATCCGAGGGTGCGCTACGCGATGATCGGTGTCGGCGCGCTGGTCGCCGTCATCGTGGTGCGCAAGATCTTCCGCTGAGCCGCGCGGCGTGCGTCCGCGGGGTCATGACCCTGCTGGGCGCACGACCGCGGCTTCGCCGCGCCGAGCCGTGCCGCCTCGGGTGACGCGCATGATGGTGCCGAACTCGTTGTCGTAGCGTTCGATCAGCCGGCTCTGCAGTTCCTTCCAGCGCTTCCGGCCACCGGCGTCCCAGCTGGGCACGGCGCAGCGCACGCAGGCCCCCGAGTTCGGGCCGACGATCTCCAGCGTCAAGTCCCCGGTGGCGAGGGTCGTCCCCGGCCCCCAGCCGAGTTCGGCGAACGGCGCCACGTCGAGATCCAGGTGCACGTTCGGCCGGAACCGCAGCAGGTCGACCCGTTCGCCCATGTCCGCGCTCAACGCGTCCACAGTGGCCTGCAAGGTGACGAGCACCGTCGGACCCCGGTCCTGGTTGCCGTCCTCGCTGCGAAGGCTCAGCGGAATGCCCAGCGAATCGGCGAGCGCCCCCGGCAGCTCCGGGTCGTCCCACTTCCACGCCGAGCCGTCCGGCCCCTGCAGCGCCGGTTCCCCCGCCGGATCGCTGACGTCCGCCCCGTAGGCCCCCGACCAGTGCAGCAGCGCCGGGTTCTGCCGCACGGTGAGCACCGACCCGGCGCGCTTCGCCCGCTCGTCGACGAGCACGTGCGCGCGATCCCCCGCCATCCCGCGATCGTCGAAGCGGGCGGCGGGAACCGCTTCGCCGCGCAGCGACTTCACCGGCCACCGGTACAGCTCGGCGATGGTTCCTCGCAGCACGGCGGCCTCCGCTCGTTCCGGTCACGGTCCGTGTTCAGGGTATCGCGCTACGCGAGCGTTTTTCCGCCTCCGAAGAGGTTGCGGTTCAGCCGTCGCGGCGCAGCAGCGGCAGCAGCGCGTCCTGCAGCAGCCGGTCCACGAACCGGTCGTCCAGCGGTTCGCCGGTGAGCATCAACCGGTGCAGCAGGGCTGCCCCGGCGAGCTCGACCACGGTGTCCATCGGTGCCTGCGGGCTGATCTCACCGCGCTCCACGCCGCGTTCCACGATGCGGCGCAGCACGTTGCGCTGCGGCAGCAGGAAGGACTCGCGGAAGGCGTCGGCCAGTTCGCGCTCGTGCGGGAGCTCGCCGACCAGCGCCTGCGCCGCCTTGCCCGCCGGGCCCGTGAGGAACGCGGCGAACGCGCGCAGGAACTCGCCGAGATCGGCGGGCACGCTGCCCAGGTCCGGCTCCGGGATGTTGCGCTGCACCAGCTCGTTGCAGGTGTCGATGACCAGGTCGAGCTTCGATTCCCAACGCCGGTAGATCGTGGCCTTGCCCGCGCGGGCGCGGGCGGCCACCGCGTCCATGGTCAGGGCGCGGTAGCCGACGTCGGCGAGCACTTCCATCGCTGCGGTGCGCAGGGCGGTGTCCCGTGTGGCGTCCCGTGGCCGGCCACGTCCGGGGGACCGGCTGGTCCCGTCGGGCAAGCTGCTGGTCGGTGCGTTCACGGCGACCATCCTAGAGAGAGGGTGCGGGCTGCGTGGTTCTCGCCGAACTTGTCGGGTTTTCCTCCGTTCCCGGGCGCGGTGTTCCGCCCCGGTGGCGGGGTCATCTGGCGGCGTGCGCGCTGGCGGTGTCGGCGGCGGCAGCGGCCTGCCGGGTCGCTTCGTCGGACAGGCCGTGCCGGGCCTGCAGGTACGCGGTGCTGAACGCGAATCCGTCCCCGTTGAGCAGGTGGATCACGACCCGGCCGCTCGGGTTCGGCGCCAAGTGCTCGATGAGCTGATCCGCCTGATCCCTGGCGGCGATGAGGCCCGGTGCGCGGGCGGTGCGGGTGTTCTGCCCGGTCGAAACGGTCACCGACCAGTCATCGCCGTCCGGCACGTAGTTGGCGGTGATGTGTCCCATTGCCATGTTGCCTCCCCGTCGGCGCTGTTGCGTCCCGGTGACGCGTGCACCGCCCGGGTTGGCGCGCCTGCCTGGCCGGCGTCGCAGCCGCGGACGGTGTCGCTCGGCGCCACCTCACGCGTGACAGACGACTCTACGGGTTAGCCGCTGTCGAGGTCTGCGGGACGGTCGATATCGAAACCTTCCGAGACGCCGTCGCACCTCACCAGGGTGACGGCATGATCACGAAGGTAACGGCGCGCACCCGCATCTCCGACCGCGTCCGCCGCGGCCCCTCGCCAGTGCGCACGGCCCAATAACACCGGGTGACTGCGGCGTTGCTCGAGCGAGGCGGCGGCGAGCGCGTCGGGAGCGGCGTGCGCGGCGACCCGGCGCACCGCTTCCGCGGTCACACCGGGCATGTCCACGGGCAGCACCAGCGCCGCGGCGACGTCCTCCGGTTCGGCTGCGAGAGCGGCGAGACCGGCTCGGAACGAGGAACCCATCCCGCTGTTCCAGTCCGGATTGGACACCACCGCGACGTCGCGGAGCTCGGCCCGCGCCCGCACTTCGGCCTCCGCCGCGCCGAGCACGACGAGCACCGGCGCGCAGCCACCCTCGGTGAGCACGCGCGCCGCCCGGTCCACCAGCAGAGTGCCCCGGTAGTCCACGAGCGCCTTCGGCTTCCCGAACCGCCGCCCCGCACCCGCCGCCAGCACCACCCCCGCAACCCGCACCCCCCGACCCTACCCACCCGCACCCCAGGCGAAGCCGATGAAGTGAACGGACCGTTCGCCCAATCCCCTTGGACGAACGGTCCGTTCACTCGCTCCGGCTTCCCCGGTGGCAGCGGCGACTGGATCGGGGTGAGCGGACCGTCTGACCAATCCCCTTGGACGAACGGTCCGTTCACTCCAACCCGACGCCACGCGGACCTCCTGTTCGAAGCGCGGTGGACGTGGAGCGCTGGGGCGGATGGAGTGAGCGGACCTTTTGACCAATCCCGTTGGACGAACGGTCCGTTCACTCGCTCCGGCTTCCCCGGTGGCAGCGGCGACTGGATCGGGGTGAGCGGACCGTCTGACCAATCCCGTTGGACGGACGGGCCGTTCACTTCGATCCGGCGGTGGCGGGGTGGGGGTTCGTGGTGGGGTGAGCGGATCGTTCGTCCAATCCGGTTGGACGGACGGGCCGTTCACTCCGGGGAGCGGGTCAGGCGAAGAGGGCTTCGATGCCGGTGATGCCGAAGTACAGGGCGAACACCGCGGCCAGCGCGATCAGCAGTGCACCGAGCTCGCGCGCCTTCCCTTGGCAGACCCGGATCGCGCAGTAGGCGATGAGCCCGGCGCCGATGCCGTTGGTGATCGAGTACGTGAACGGGATGACCGCGACGGTGAGGAACACCGGCAGCACGTAGCTCTGGTCCTGCCACGGGATGTGCCTGCACTGCGCCATCATCATCCCGCCCACGAGCACCAGTGCCGGAGCAGCGGCCTGCGCGGGCACCACCGCGGCGAGCGGGGTGAACAGGGTGGTGGCGGCGAACAGGACGCCGGTGACGACGCTGGCGAATCCGGTGCGCGCGCCTTCGCCGACGCCGGCCGCGGATTCGAGGAACACGGTGTTCGGCGAGCTCCCGCTGAGCCCGCCCGCGACGGCCCCGATGCCGTCGACGACGAGGATGCGCCCCATGCCGGGCACGTCGGTGCCGTCGCCGTCGGGGGAGCTGAGCCCGGCTTCGCGGCTGACGCTGGTGATGGTGCCCATGGCGTCGAAGAACCCGGACAGGATGAGGGTGAACAGGAACGCCGCGCACGCCACGGCTCCGGCGGTGCCGAACCCGCCGAACAGGTCGACGTGCCCGATCAGGCTGAGGTCCGGCGCGGAGACGAGGCTGTCGGGCAGTTCCGGGGTGACCACGCCCCACTGCTGCGCGGGCAGCGGCCACAGCGCCTGCACGGCGAGCGACAGCGCGGTGCCGGTCGCGATGCTGATCAGGATCGCGCCGGGCACCTGCCGGGTGACCAGCACGATCATCAGGAGCACCGTGACGCAGAACAGCGCGACCGGCCATCCGGACAGGTGCCCGCCGGTGCCGAGCTGCACGGGCACGGTGGTGTCGGCCGCGTCGGGTTTGCGGGTGACGAAGCCGGCGCTGACGAGTCCGACGAGGGCGATGTAGAGCCCGATGCCCACGGTCAGCGCGACCTTCAGGGGTTCGGGGATGGCGCGGATGATGCGTTGCCGCACTCCGCTGGCCGCGAGCACCACGATCGCGAGCCCTTCGAGAACGACGAGCCCGAACGCCTGCGCCCAGGTCATGGCGGGGGCGATGGTGAACGCCACGACGGGGATCACGCCGAGTCCGGCGGCCATCGCCAGCGGAGCGTTGCCGACGACGCCCATCAGGACCGTCATCACTCCGGCCGATAGCGCGGTCGCGGTGGTGAGCTGGGTGGTGGTGAGCGTGGCGCCGGTGCTGTCGGCGGCGGCGCCGAGGATCAGCGGGTTGAGCAGCACGATGTAGGACATCGCGACGAACGTGGTGACGCCGCCGCGGATCTCCCTGCTCAGCGTGGAGCCGCGGGCGGTGATGCGGAAGTAGCGGTCGAGCAGGTGCGGCCGGTCGAGTGCGGTGGGCTGCTTGCCGGACATGGGGCCTCCGGGCGCGCGAGGTCGCGGGCACTCGCGAGCTGCGAGTGCGCCGGGTGCGCGGGTGGGATTCAGGCAGGGGAGGTCGGCACCCGATTCGGGTGCGGCGTTCGGGTTCGGATCGGGGCCGACGTGTCGTCGGGCCGACGGGCTTCGGCTCGGATGGGCGGCGAAGCTCGGATCACCGGCCGTTCTTGCGAGAACGGCGAGAAAAGGTTGCTGCGGTTGGAAGTCCCGGTATCGCCGGGAAATTCAGGTGGAGCTCAGTAGTCGACGCGGTCGGGCTTGGCGAGCCACCGGTCGAACGGCGCGGTGCGCTCGGTGAGTTCGACCTGCCGCACGGCGGTCGGCCAGGGCTGGTCGGGGTTGCGGAACAGGTCGTGGAACGCGCGGTCGTCGAACCCGCCGCGCGCGGCGTCCTCCCGGTCGGCGGCGTAGACGACGCGGTCCACCCGCGACCACAACGCGGCGCCGAGGCACATCGGGCACGGTTCGCAGGAGCTGACCAGCACGCAGCCGGTGAGGTCGAAGGTGCCGAGCTCCGTGCAGGCGCGGCGGATGGCGGACACCTCGGCGTGCGCGGTGGGGTCCAGGTCGGAGGTGACGAGGTTGGTGCCGGTGGCGATGAG
Source organism: Saccharopolyspora gloriosae (assembly GCF_014203325.1). NCBI lineage: Bacteria > Bacillati > Actinomycetota > Actinomycetes > Pseudonocardiales > Pseudonocardiaceae > Saccharopolyspora > Saccharopolyspora gloriosae. Next base: position 790,665 of record NZ_JACHIV010000001.1, read on the forward strand.
CCGGTCGTCGCGCAGCACGAGGGCGCCGAAGGGGCCGCCGCCGTCGTCGACGCTGCCGGTGGCCAGGTCGACCGCCGTCGCGACCCAGCGGGCCTCGGTCGCGGCGACGCCGGGGGAGTCGGTTTCGGTGGGCACGTGGAATCTCCAGCCGTGTCGGGGAATCAGCGGGCATCGCCGATTCCGGGGTGCTCCGGGAGCGGGCCGCCGGACGGGATCGCCGTCCGGGGACGGCCGGGCTCAGATGATGTGGTGCGGTGCTACCGGCACGTGGGTGAGCGGTTTGCCGGTGGCGGCGCGGATCGCGGCGACCACGGCGGGAGTGGTGGAGATCGTCGGCGGCTCGCCGACGCCGCGCACGCCGTAGGGCGCGTTCGGGTCGCCGCGCTCGATGATGTCGATCTCCATCGGTGGCATGTCGAGGATGGTGGGGATGAGGTAGTCGGTGAACGACGCGTTGCGCATCTCGCCGCCGGAGACCTGGATCTCCTCCATCACGGCGAGGCCGAGCCCTTGGGCGCTGCCGCCTTGGATCTGGCCGATGACGGCGTCCGGGTTCACGGCTTTGCCCACGTCCTGCACGCAGTCCAGCCGGACCACCTTGACCAGGCCGAGTTCGGTGTCGACGTCGACGATGGCGCGGTGCGCGGAGAACGCGTGCTGCACCTGGACCATGTCGCTGGCCCCGTTCTCGTCCATCGGGAACGTCTGCCGGTGGTGGTATTCCCTGGTCAGCTCGATGGGGCCGTCGCCGAGGATCTCGGTGAGGTCGGCGAGCACGCCCGCGGTCGCGGACATGATCTTGCCGCCTTGCAGCGTCAGCGCGGCCGGTGCGACTCCGTGCAGTTCCGCGGCCCGGTGCAGCACCGCGTCCCGCACGGCGGCGCAAGCCGTCTGCACCGCTCCACCGGTGACGTAGGTCTGCCGGGACGCGGAGCTGGATCCGGCGGCACCGACGGACGTGTCGTTGGGGTGGATGGTGACGCGTTCGACGCCGAGCTCGGTGCGGGCGATCTGCTGCTGCACCGTGACGAGGCCCTGCCCGACTTCGGCGGCCGCGGTGTGCACCTCGGCGACCGGTTCACCGCCGATGAGTTCGAGCCGCACCCGCGCCGTGGAGTAGTCGTCGGCACCTTCGGAGTAGCAGATGTTCTTGATCGTCACGCCGTAGCCGACGCCGCGCACCACGCCCTCGCCGTGCGTCGTGTTGGAGGCACCGCCGGGCAGGTCGCGGATGTCGCTGCTCTCCCGCCGCGGCGGCAGCGGGATCGCCTTGAGCCGCTGCAGCAGTTCGGCCACCGGCGCCGGGAAGTCCAGCGACTGCCCGGTCGGGATCTCGTCGCCCTGCGCCACGGCGTTGCGGATCCGCAGGTCCGCCGGGTCCGCGCCGAGCGCGGCGGCGAGCTTGTCCATCTGCGACTCGTAGGCGAAGGTCGGCTGCACCGCGCCTAGCCCGCGCATCGCCCCGCACGGCGGGTTGTTCGTGTACAGGCCCCAGGATTCGAGGTCGACGTTCGGCACCCGGTACGGGCCGACGCCGAGCGTGGACGCGTTGCCCACCACGACCGGGGTCTTCGACGCGTAGGCGCCGCCGTCGAAGTACTGCCGCGCCTTCACGTACACGAGCTCGCCGTCACGCGTCGCGCCGTGCTCGTAGTACATCTTCGCCGGATGCCGGTGCACGTGGCCGTAGAAGGACTCCTCCCGGCCGTAGACCATCTTCACCGGCCTCCCGGTGCGCAGCGCCAGCAGGCACACGTGCACCTGGATGGACAGGTCCTCCCGGCCGCCGAACGCGCCGCCGACCCCGGACAGCGTCATCCGCACCTTCTCCGGCGGCAGCCCCAGCGCGGCCGCGGTCTGCCTGAGGTCGGAATGCAGGTCCTGCGTCGCCAGGTACAGGTCGACGCCGCCGTCCTCCGCGGGCAGTGCGAGACCCGATTCGGGGCCGAGGAACGCCTGGTCCTGCATGCCCACGGTGTAGACGCCGGAGACCACGACGTCGGCCGCGGCCTCCGGGTCGCCCTTGCGGATCACCTGGTGGCGCACCACGTTGCCGTCCGGGTGCAGCTTCGGCAGCGTCTCGTCGTGCGCGGCGAGCTCCGCGTTGGTGATGGGGGAGAGCACCTCGTAGCCCACTTCGACGCGCTCCAGCGCCCGGCGGGCCGTCTCGGGGTGGTCGGCGGCGATCAGCGCGACCGCCTCACCCCGGTAGCGCACCACGTCCTCGGCCAGCACCGGCTGGTCCTGCGCCTTGAGGCCGTAGCGGTTGGCGCCGGGCACGTCGGCGGCGGTGAGCACCGCGTGCACGCCGGGCAGCCGCAGCGCCGCGGCCACGTCGATCGACGTGATCCGCGCGTGCGGGTGCGGGCTGCGCAGCGTCGCGCCCCACAGCATGTCCTCCGCCCACAGGTCGGAGGAGTAGGCGAATTCGCCGCGGACCTTCAACGTGCCGTCCGGGCGCAGCGGGGATTCCCCGATGCCGCCCGCGATGCCGGTGTCGAGGTCCTGCGGAGTGCGCGTCGGGCCGCTCATCGGGCCACCTCCCCGTGGAGTCGTTCGAATCGTGCGCGGATACCGGTGCTCGCGGCGCGCAGATCGCGCGCCAAGTCCACTTCGGACACCGAGGTCAGCAGGTCGTCCTGGACGACGCCGCGCCCACCGCACAGCAGCAGCCGCAGCGGCGGCAGCGGGCCCAGCACGAGCGCCGCGACCGGGTCGTCGATCCCCGCGTGCCCGAGCCCGTCGAGCCGCCACACCGCGAGGTCGGCGAGCTTGCCGGGCCGCAGCGAGCCGATCTCGTCCTGCCTGCCCAGGCAGCGCGCGCCGCCGAGGGTGGCGGCGAACAGCGCCTCCCGCACCGACAGCGCCTCCGGGCCGTACCGGGCGCGGGCCGTGAGCAACGCCTGGCGCATCTCCTCGCCGAGCCCGCCCGCCTCGTTCGAGGCGACACCGTCCACTCCGAGACCCACCGGCACGCCCGCGTCCAGCAGCGCGCGCACCGGCGCGACGCCCGCGCCCAACCGCCCGTTGGAACTGGGGCAGTGCGCGGAACCGGTGCCCGTCTCGGCGAGCCGCGCGATCGCCGACTCCGCCAGGTGCACGGTGTGCGCGAGCCACACGTCCGGCCCCAGCCAGCCCAGCTCGTCGGCGTGCTCCACCGGCGTGCGGCCGAACTCGGCGAGGCACTGCCGCTGCTCGTCGGCGGTCTCCGCGAGGTGGGTGTGCAGCCGCACCCCGCGAGCCCGCGCCAGCTCCGCGCTCTCCCGCATCAGCCGCTCGCTGACGCTGAACGGCGAACACGGGCCGACCGCGACCCGCACCGCCGAACCGGGGGACGGGTCGTGGAACCGGCTGATCGCCGCATCGGTCCCGGCCAGCGCCGCGTCCACGTCCTCCACCAGGGAATCCGGCGGCAGCCCGCCGCGGGAGCGGCCCCGGTCCATCGAGCCGCGCACCGCGTGCAGCCGCAGCCCGATGCTCCCGGCGGCCGCGACGACGGCGCCGAACACGTCGCCCCCGTCGCGGGGGAAGACGTAGTGGTGGTCGGCGACCGTGGTCGCCCCGGACAACGCCAGCCTGGCCAGCCCGGCAGCGGCCGCCGCGTGCGTGCCGTCCTCGTCCAGCCCCGCCCACACCGGGTAGAGCCGCGTCAGCCAGTCGAACAACGGCGAATCGGGCGCGTAGCCGCGCGTCGCCCACTGGTACAGGTGGTGATGGGTGTTGACCAGGCCCGGAGTGATCAGGCAGCCGCTCACGTCGATCCGCTCGCCGCGCGACGGATCGGCCCGGCCGGGAGCGACCTCGACGATCCGGTCGCCTTCGACGACGACGTGGCCTTCGGCGTGCTCCGCGCCGTCGACGGTGGCGATCGCGGCACCGTCGAGCACGAACCGGGTGGGCTCAGGCATGACCGGACTTCCGCCGGGCGGCCAGCCGCACCGCGTCCATGATCTTCTCGTAGCCGGTGCAGCGGCACAGGTTGCCCGCCAGCGCCTCCCGGATCTCCACGTCGGAGGGCTCGGCCTGCTTGTCCAGCAGGTCCGTCGCCTGCACCAGCAGCCCCGGCGTGCAGAAACCGCACTGCACGGCGCCCGCGTCGAGGAACGCCTGCTGCACGTCGCTGAGCCGGTCCCCGTCGGCGAGGCCCTCCACGGTGCCCACCTCGCGGCCCTCCACCTGGCCCGCCGCGACCAGGCACGCGCACACCGCGACACCGTCCAAGGTGACCGTGCACGAACCGCATTCGCCCTGTTCGCAGGCGTTCTTCGAGCCCGGCAGCCCGAGCCGCTCCCGCAGCACGTAGAGCAGGCTCTCGCCTTCCCACACGTTGTCGGCCTGCTGCGCCCGGCCGTTGACGGTGAAGTTCACGCGCATTGCCGCCTCCTGGTGCGGTGGTCGTCCCACACGCGGTGCACCGTGCGCCGGGCCAGCACGCCCAGCGCGTGCCGCCGGTAGTCGGCGGTGCCGCGCACGTCGTCGATGGGCCTCGCCGCTGCCGCGACGAGTTCGCCGAACCGGTTCGCGGCCAGCTCCGGCAGCGCGCGGGGGCGCTCCCACTGACCGGTGCCGATGAGTTCGGCGGTGAGGAAGTCCTCGGCGGCCGTCGCCCGGAACGGGGTGGGCGCCGCCGAACCCACACCGGTGCCGACGCGGCGCTGCTCCGGGTGCAACGCGATCGCGAACGTGCACACCGCGATCACCATCGCGTTGCGGGTGCCGACCTTCGCGAACTGCTGCGGCCCCGACGCCGGCGCGAGGTGCACCGCCGCGATCAGCTCGTCGGCCGCGAGCGCGCTGCGCTTCACACCGGTGAAGAACTCGGTGATCGGCAGCAACCGCGTTCCGCGCACGGACGCCACCTCGACCAGCGCGTCCGAAGCCAGCAACGCCGGATGCCCGTCCCCGGCAGGGGAGGCCGAACCGAGGTTGCCGCCGAGCGTGCCCCGGTTGCGGATCTGCGGTGAGCCCACCGTCCGGGCCGCCATCGCGAGACCCGGCAGCCGGTCGCCCAGTTCGTCGATCAGCCGCGCGTAGGGCAGGCCCGCGCCGATGCGCACCGTCCCGTCGGCCTCGGACCAGCCCTGGTGCTCGGTGACGTTCGTGAGGTCAAGCAGGGCTTCCGGGCGGCGGTGCCCGAAGTTGACCTCCACGAGCACGTCGGTGCCGCCGGCCAGCACGGTCGCCTCCGGGCGGGCCGCCCTGATCTCCAGGGCCTCGCGCCACGAGGTCGGACGCAGGAAGTCCACGGCGCCTTCTCTCTGTCGGGGTTCGTCTCGACCGAGTCGCCGAGCGCCACATCACTCGCGGCACCCGCCGGCGGGTCGTCGCTCCAGTACACAACCGGTGAACGGTCGTTGACCAGCGGTGGAAAACCCGAAATGCCGGACGGGTGACCCCACCCCGTTCGTACGTTCCTACGAACGCCCACCCGAAGATCACCCCGCCGTGAACGCACCCCGACCTGAGTGAACGGCCCGTCCGTCCAACAACCCCGCCCGCACGTCCGCGGCTCCACGGAGGGCGGGCCGCGAGCGCCCGGTTTCGAGTGAACGGCCCGTCCGTCCAACGGGATTGGTCAAACGGTCCGCTCACCCGAAACCCCGCCGCGTCCGGTTCCGAGTGAACGGACCGTTCGTCCAGCGGGGTTGGACGAACGGTCCGTTCACCCGGACACGCCCCGCCACCCGAGCGGCGCGGCGGGAGATGCCGGATGTGGGTGAACGGACCGTTCGTCCAAGGGGATTGGTCGAACGGTCCGTTCACTCGCTCCGCCGCTGCCCGGGGCTCCCGGTGGGCGTCGCGGGGGTGCAGAGTGAGCGGCGTGCAGCTGAGCGAACTGGTCGCCGACCCCGGTCTGGGCCTGACGCTGCTCACCGGCCCGGCCGACCGGGAGGTGCGCGGCGTCTACATCACCGACCTCCTCGACCCGCGCCGCTACCTGCGCGGCGGCGAGCTGGTGCTCACCGGCTTGATGTGGCGCACCGGACCGGCGGATTCGGCGGAGTTCGTCGCCGCGCTCGCCGATGCGGGCGTGGCGGCGATCGCGGCGGGCACCGCGTGGCTCGGCAGCACTCCGCCCGATCTCGTCGAGGCCTGCCGGCGGCACGGGATGTCGCTGGTGGAGGTCCCGGTGGCGTTGAGCTTCGGCACCTTGTCGGAGCGCGTCATGGCCGCGCACCGGGCGGCGGGCCGGGAGTGGGTGTCGGCGCTCGCCGCGGGCGCGGACCTGGACGAGGTGCTGGAGCTGGCGGCGGCCGAGCTCGGCACGGGCTGCTGGGTGGTCTCGGGCGCCGGTGCGGTGCTCGCCGGGCCGCCCGGCGCGCCCGCGCACGAGGAGTTCGTGCACGGCTTGCACGAGTCGAGCGCCACGTCCGGGTCGGTCCGCACGTCGCGCGGCGACCACCGGTTCCACGCGGTCGGTGACGGCACCGATCCGCGCGTCGCGCAGTGGTTCGTCGTGGTGCGCGAGTCGGCGGTGCCGCCGGCGGCGCTGGCGGAGCTGGCCACCGTGGTCGCGTTGGTGCGCAGCCGCGTCGACCAGGCCCGCAGCATCGCCGGTCGTTCCGTGGAGTCGGCGCTGCGCAGGCTGCTCGACGGCACGTCGAGCGCGGTGGAGGTGGCGGCCCGCCTGGACACGGTAGGTCTCCCCGCGGGGGAGCCGTTGCGAGTCGTGCAGCTGTCGGTGGTGCGCCCGGAGCGGGGTGCGACGGCGGGTTCGGCCTTGGCCGCCACCGTGCTGCGCGAGCTCGCGGCCACGACGGGCCTTCCGTCGGTGGCCGCGCCGCTGGGGGAGGCCGCGGCGGCCGTGTTCGCCGACGACGAGGGGCAGCTGTCGGCGTTGCCGGACCGGTTCCGCGAGTTCGCCGCGCTCGCCGGGGGCGAGGTCCGGTTGTGCGCCGGGATCAGCGACATCGGCACGGCCGACGGGTTGCGCTCCGCGGTGGAGGAGGCGGGGCACGCCCGGCGGCTCGCCGAGCACGATCCGCGGTCGTCGGTGGTGACGGCGGACGCGCTGGCTTCGCACGAGGTGCTGCTGGCGTCGGTTCCGGAGGAGTTGCGCCGGTCCTACCGGGACAAGCTGCTGGGCCCGCTCATCGGCTACGACGAGGCGCACGCCACGGATCTGCTGCGCACCTTGCGCGTGTTCCTGGAATGTTCCGGTTCGTGGTCGCGCTGCGCGGCGCGATTGCACCTGCACGTGAACACGTTGCGCTACCGGATCGGCCGGATCGAACAGATCACCGGACGAAAACTGGGAAATCTCTCCGCGCGGGTGGATTTCCACCTCGCACTGCAACTCATCGACGACCGGCCGTCGTAACCGCCCCCCGCCGTCGTGGGAGTAGTCACACTCGACTTCGCAGCCCTGGTGGTTTCACCCGATCGGTTCGTAATCCACTGCGTTGACCGGTACCGTGCTTGGTCGGCACTCGGCCGCCCGCGAGGTGGTCCGACGGTGAACCCCACGCGAGGCCGCGCAGAACACGGAGGTAACGGGATTGACCGATCAGTCCGCCACCACCGGTGTGACGGACCGCCCGAGCGACGGAAACGTCGCCGGAACCGCGGCACGTTCCGCTGAACGCGTCCAGGACTTCCTGGATCGCGCGGTACCCGGCACACCCTGCCTGGTGATGGACCTGACGGCGGTTCGCGAACGCTACGCGCAACTGCGAGCCGCACTGCCGGACGCGCGCATCTGCTACGCGGTCAAGGCCAATCCCATGCCCGAGGTCGTCGCCGCGCTCGCGGAACTCGGTTCCTCGTTCGACGTGGCCAGCCCCGGCGAGATCGACCTCTGCCTGGCCCACGGCGCCGAACCCGGCTCGATCTCCTACGGCAACACCATCAAGAAGCGCGCCGACATCGCCCGAGCCCACGAGCAGGGCGTGCGGCTGTTCGCCACCGACAGCGACGCCGACCTCACCGCGATCGCCGAAGCCGCGCCCGGCGCGCGGGTCTTCTGCCGCGTCCTGGTGGACAACAAGGGATCCCGCACCCCGTTCGGCCGGAAGTTCGGCTGTCCGCCGGAAACCGCGGTGCACCTGCTGGTCCGCGCGGCCGAGCTCGGCCTGGACCCCTACGGCGTGTCGTTCCACATCGGATCGCAGCAGCACGACGCCACCGCGTGGGAACACGGGCTCCGCGCCGCGAACGAGGTGTTCCGCGGCGCCGCCGAGCACGGCGTGCGGCCGCGCATGGTGAACCTCGGCGGCGGACTTCCCGCGCACTACACCGACTCCGCGCCGCCGCTGCAGGACTACGCCCGCCGCATCGAGCAGGCGCTGGACCGCGAATTCGGCGACGAACGCCCGGAACTGCTCGTCGAACCCGGCCGCCGCCTCGTCGGCGACGCGGGAGTGCTGCGCAGCGAAGTCGTGCTCGCCACCCCCGAGACGGGCAGCGACCGCCGTTGGATCTACCTCGACGTGGGCCGCTACAACGGGCTCGCCGAAACCGAGGGCGAAGCGATCACCTACCGGCTGCGCACCTCCCGCGACGGCGACCCGACCGGCCCGGTCGTGCTCGCCGGGCCGACGTGCGACGGCGACGACGTGATCTACCAGCACACCCGCTACGAGCTGCCGTTGACGCTGGGCGCGGGCGACACCGTCGATCTGCTCAGCGCCGGTGCCTACACGGCCAGCTACGCCTCGGTCGGCTTCAACGGTTTCCCGCCGCTGCCGACCTACTGCATCGACGGGCACGAGCGATCCTGACCGCTGCGGCGGGCCGGATCTGCCGCAGCGGTCGAGTGCCCAAGCCGGTGCGAACAAGAACGTTCTCAGCGAAATCTGCGAAATGTTGGGAGGTCGATAGATGTCGATTGATGCCGGAACCCTGCAACCCGTCGGTCTGTTCACCGGGCAGCACGTGCTCGCCGAGCTCGACGGCGTGGACGCGGAGCTGCTCGACGACGAGCAGTTCCTGCGGGACACCCTGCACAGCGCGTTGAGCCGCTCGCAGGCCACGGTGTGCCAAGTGATCGCCGAACGGTTCGAGCCGCAAGGCGTCACCGTGCTGGCATTGCTGTCGGAATCCCACGCGTCGCTGCACACTTACCCTGAAGTGGGATCGATTTTCATCGATGTGTTCACCTGCGGGAACACGGCGCAGCCGGAACGCGCGGTCGAGCTGCTGGCGGAGGCCCTGCGGCCCGGTTCGGTGAACACCCGCACGATCCGCCGGGGACTCGACCCCGAACTGGTGTCGTGACCGGCCCGCCGGCTCGCGGACGCGGGCCGGCGGGATTCCCTCCACAATGGACACTCAAGTGCGTTCTTCCGCCCATCCAGGGCGACATTTCGAGGAGGAGCACCGTTGATCGAAATCGACGGGCAGAGCTGGGTCAGCGAGCCCCTGGGCGCCGACATGCGGCGGCTGTGGCGGGTCGACGAGGTGGTGTGGGAAGGCGACACCGCCTACCAGCACGTGCTCATCGGCCGCACCTCGCAGGGCGTCTCCCTGTTCTGCGACGACGACCGGCAGAGCACCGAGTTCTCCCAGCTGGTCTACCACGAGGCCATGCTGGTCCCCGGATTCCTGCTGGCCGCGAACCTGGACCGGGTGCTCATCATCGGTTCCAGCGAAGGCGTCGCCAGCCAGCTGGCGGTGGCCGCCGGGGCGACCCGGGTCGACCACGTGGACATCGACGAGGAATGCGTCCGGATCTGCGCCGAACACCTGCCCTACGGCTACACCAGCGCGGAACTGCCCGAGCTGGAACGCGGTGACGGCCCGATCACCCTGCACTACGCCGACGGCATCGGCTTCCTCGACCAGGCCCCGCCGGAAGGCTACGACCTGGTCGTCGTGGACCTGCCCGACGAGCGCGCCGACGACGCCGACGGCCAGCACAACCGGCTCTACGGCCTGGAGTTCCTGCAGCGCTGCCAGACGGTCCTCGCGCCCGGCGGCGTGGTCGCGTTCCAAGCAGGCTGCCCCACGGTGTGGCGCAACGAGACGCTGATCCGCTCCTACAACCGGTTCCGCTCGGTGTTCGAGTCGGTCACCTACTTCGGTTCCGACGAGCACGAGTGGGCGTTCCTGTTCGGCCGCGCCGAACCGGTCGACGACCCGACGAACCTCATGCTGGAGAACCTGCCCAACAGCGAGTACCAGCCGCGCACCATCGACGACGCCAGCCTCATCGGCTGCACGGTGCCGCCGTTCTCGGTGCGCAACCAGGACTGACCCGCACGGTGCCGGAAAGCCCGCCGGATCACGCGATCCGGCGGGCTTTCCGCTGTCCGCAGCTCAGAGGAACTGCAGGTACGGGTGCAGGCCGGGAGCACCGTCGCGCTTGCCGAACCACTGGTCGAACGAGAGCCCCCGGTCCCGCAGACCCGTCTCCAGCTCGGACAGCAGCGGCTCGGCGGAGTTCTCGTCGAGCCGGATGTCGACCTCGTAGAGCTCCTCGTGGGAGGTGTCGGTGAACGCGGCGGCGGTGAACTTCGCGAAGATCGGCGTGCTCTGCGCCCACTCCAGCAGCCCCGCGGCCTCCAGCAGCACCTGCGCCTCGTGCATCATCAGCCGCAGCGCCAACGCCTCGGCGACGCACCGGGGCGGCGTCCACACCTGCTCCGAGAGCCGCGTCGCCACCGCCGCCGACGCCAGCAGGAACGCGCGGGCGAACGCCGAGTCGTAGCGGTCGTCGTAGCAGGGCGGCAGCTCCTCCAGCACCAGCAGCCCCTGCGCCTCGTCCACCGTGGCGTTGTTGATCGACAGCGACAGCTCGTCGTAGAAGATCTCGTCGGTCACCACCCACACCGCGTGGATCAGCGCCCCCGCCGCCAGTCGTGCCGCTGAGTCGCTCGCGCCGTCGGCGGCGAACGCGTCCGCGCCGAACGCGCGCAGCCGCGGCGCGCACTCCAGCAGCGTCTCCCGCCAGTGCTCGGTCTCCAGCGCGGGCTCCCCCGCGGAGGACTCCAACGCCTCCTCCACGGCCGCTTCCAGCGCGCTGGAGTCGTCGGGGGTGCGCACGTCCGCCGCGGCCAGGCTCAAGTTGAACTCGTCCTCGGTGATGCGCACCTTCGAATCCGCCACCGACCAGCCGCTGAGCAGCTCGATCTCGCCGAGCAGCTCGTCGAGCACGGTCGCCGCCGCCCATTCCGCGGACACCAGGGACGGCGCGTCCAGCACGAGCACCACGGTGGCGCGGTCCGCGCTCGGCGAGATCCGGTAGTCCAGCACGTCGATGTCGGCCTGATCCGGGCCGGTGACCCCTTCCACGAGCGCGAGCCTGCGATCCAGCAGCGCCACCACGCCCTGCTGCTGCAGCTCGTCGAGCCCCTGCGCCGTCACCGGCGGTTCGAGTTCCGCCGTCACCACGTATTCCACCGCTGCTCGCCCTCTCCTTCCCTGGATGCACGGCATGTTACGTGCCGCCCGCCGCGGTGAGCCGCCTGTGTCGCCGCGGCTCATCGGGGATCATGGGCCGGGTGACGACGACGGTGGCGGTGTTCGGCAGTTGCAATATGGATCTGGTGGCCTATACCGGAATCGCACCTCGGCGCGGGGAAACCGTGCTGGGACGCGAATTCCGGACGGCACCGGGAGGAAAAGGGGCGAATCAGGCGGTCGCCGCGGCCCGTGCGGGTGCGCCCACGCGGTTCATCGGCGCGGTCGGCGATGATGAACTGGGGGAGCGGCTCCGGGCGGCATTGACCGAATACGGTGTGAATACCGACGGGTTGCGCACGGTGACCGGAAACAGCGGCACCGCGCATATCGTCGTCGACGACGACGGCGGAAACGCGATCGTCGTGGTGCCGGGAGCCAATGCGAGCGTGGATTCGCTCGCCCCGGGGGACGCGGAACTCATCGCGGGTTGCGGGGCGCTGTTGTTGCAGCTGGAGATCCCGTTCACCGGGGTCGAATCGGCCGCGGTGGCAGCCGGGGAAGCGGGCGTTCCGGTGATTCTCACGCCGGCCCCGGCGGCGGAACTGCCGGCGGCGTTGCTCTCGAACGTGGACATGCTGGTGCCCAACGAACACGAGGCCGCGGTACTCACGGGTTCCGCTGATGCGCGCGAAGCGTTGCGGGAATTGCTGAATCTGGTGCCGGAGGTCGTCATCACGCTCGGTGCCGCCGGATCGCTCTACGGGAATCGGGCGGGCGAGATCGTGGAGGTGCCCGCGCATCCGGTGCGGGCGGTGGACACGACGGCGGCGGGCGACACGTTCGTCGGAGTTCTCGCGGCCACGCGCGCGGCGGGCGGCGAGATCAGGCAGGCACTGGAACGGGCCTCGGCCGCGTCGGCGCTGGCGGTGGGACGCCACGGCGCCATGGCGGCGATGCCGACCGATCAGGAGATCAGCGAGTTCCGCGCCGCCGAACGGTGAGTGCTGCGGATGGCGGAACGGGAATGTCGCGAGGCGTCGATGCGATCAGGCCGGAAAATGTCCGGTCTCGCGTGGACGACGCCGCGCGACATCCCGATCGACTCACTTGGCCTTGTCGTAGGCGTCCACGATCTCCGAGGGAATGCGTCCCCGATCCGACACCTGCATGCCCTGCTCCCGGGCCCATTCCCGAATGGCCTGGTTGCGTTCGCGGTCGGCCGCCGTGGGCGCGGCCGCGGCCTTGCTGGCCTTGCCTGCGGCGCGCTTGCGGCCACCCGTCCGGCGTGCGCTGGAGACGTACGACGCCAGCGAGTCCCGCAGTTTGGCGGCGTTGTCCGAGGACAGGTCGATGGTGTAGTCGACCCCGTCGAGGCTGAACTCGACCGTCGACTCTGCTTCCGACCCGTCGACGTCGTCGACGAGCTGCACGGTGACCTTCTGCGCCACTGGAAAACCCTCGATTCCGGTTCGTTATTGCTGGCCTTCGTGCAAGAGCGTACGAAGAACGGTCAGAACAATAAACCGTTGTTGCGAAAATGTGCCACCCTGGGTCTGGTGAGCACTGCTACCGGGGTCCGATCGATGTGGAGTCGGTCGTTGTGTGGCACATTACTTTCTCGATTTCGCTGTCGATCGGCTACGGTGGGTCGCGGGTGGTTCCCCCGGTGACCCGGCATCGTGGGTCGACGGTGCCCCCGCACGGCGGTTCTCAACCGCCGGTGGTGCTGTTCTATCGTTGACGCGAGACAACAGCGATGCCGCGTGCTACAACGTGGGTCAGGGTCGCAGGAGTCTCGCCTGCAAGGTGTCGCGGATCGAGACGGGGCACGTTCCCGAGACAGGTGATCATGGCCGAGCGGATTCAGGTCGAACTCGTCGACGACATAGACGGGTCGCCAGCCCAGCAGACCGTCACTTTTGCGCTGGACGGTGTGACCTACGAAATCGACTTGAGTGAACGGCACGCGCAGCGCCTGCGCGGAGTCTTCGCTCGTTACATCGAGCGTGCGCGCGCTCCGGAGCGGGAGCAGACGGCCGCCGCCGCCAAGCGCCAGGAACGGGACGAACGGGATGCCCGGCAGGCGAACCGGCAGCTGACCGAGCAGATTCGCGGCGCCGCGCAACGGAGCAAGGATCGGGTCAGCAAGCAGCAGGATCCGGAACCCGCGGCCGAATCGGCTCCCGAAGAGCCCGCCACGCCGCTCGAACACCCCGTGCTCGAGCCGCCGATCTCCGAGCAACGTTCCGAATCGCTGGAAGATCGCCACGACGCCGCTGTTCCTTCGGTGTCGTTGCCGCAATTCTCGTCCGCCGTGGACTGATCCCGTCGCGGCGGTCCCGGCGGCCCACTGGTCCCGGTACCGCGCGAGCGGAAGAAGTCGTCCCGGGCGAGAGGCGGCGGCGATCCGGCCGCCGAGCGGTCCGGATGGGAAGGACGTCTCCACCGGGCCGGCGCCGAACGCAAAAGAACCGCATCGTGGTCATCCGCGATGCGGTTCTTCATGTTCCGGGTCGGATCGATGCCGAGTCCGGGCCTCGTCGGCCGCTGACGCCTCCCCCGCGCGCGGAACGAGTCGGGACTTCAGTCCGCCGCGCGGTGCCTGCGTCCTTTCGCGCGGCCACCCGAGTCGCCTTGTTGCACGGCCACGGGTTCGGCTGCCGATGACTCCGCGGTCTCGGTCAGCGCCGCGGCGAACTCGGGTGGGGCGCTCAGTCCCCAGTTGTTCGCCTCCGGGTCGATCAGCTTCTGCTGCAACTCGGTGTAGATCGGTGTCGAGTCCACTGTTTACCCCCTGCCTCCTTGTCGGCGAGCAGGCTACCGGCGGCCGGGCCTCCGGGCCCGCGGAACGCACGGTGATCACTCGAAGGAGGTCGTCCTCCGACCGCCGATCGACGGGACGCGCACAAGCCGCCATCCGAGTGACGGGTGGTGACCTGGGGTTTCCGAGTTAAAGGGGGGTGGTGTTCGGGGCCTTTCACGGGCCATGTAGA